>CAZXDS010000104.1:0-2135 GCA_964639525.1 uncultured Melioribacteraceae bacterium
GTTTGGGCGCTTCCGATAGTCGTGGTATTTCATTAGGCGATATTGATGGAGATGGTGATCTTGATGCTTTTGTGGCTAATTCTAATCAAGCCAATAAAGTATGGATAAATGACGGAAGCGGCATTTTTACTGATAGCGGCAATAGTTTAGGCAGTTCAAACAGCTGGGGTATTTCGTTAAGCGATTTGGACGGCGACGGCGACTTAGACGCCTTTGTGGCTAATGATGGTCTAGCCAATAAAGTATGGCTAAATAACGGAAGCGGCGTTTTTACTGATAGCGGCAACAGTTTAGGCAGTTCCGACAGCTGGGGTATTTCGTTAGGCGATTTAGACGGCGACGGCGATTTAGATGCTTTTGTGGCAAATCATGGTCAAGCCAATAAAGTATGGCTAAATAACGGAAGCGGCGTTTTTACTGATAATGGTAATAGTTTGGGCAGTTCTGATAGCTTTGGTATTTCATTAGGTGATTTAGACGGTGATGGTGACTTAGATGCCTTTGCAACTAATGACAGGCAAGCAAACAAAGTATGGATTAATCAAGGAGTATTACCTGTAGAGCTAGTCGCGTTTAATGCTGTAGTAGATGGATCAGAAATAATTCTCAATTGGCAAACTGCCACAGAGGTAAACAACTACGGATTTGAAATTGAAAGGGCAATGGAGAATGGAGAATGGAAAATGGAAAATTGGAATACTATCGGCTTTGTTGAGGGACACGGCAACAGCAATTCACCGAAAATATATTCTTTTACAGACGAGAATCCTCCGAGCAGGAAAGTTCAATACAGATTAAAGCAAATTGATACGGACGGAAAGTTTGAATACTCTGATGTTGTTGAAGTTGAAATCCCTTTACCGGAAAAATTCAAATTGTATCAAAATTACCCGAATCCGTTTAACCCGACAACAACAATTACGTATCAAATACATAGAGATGGTTTTGTTACACTAAAAGTTTATGATGTTTTAGGAAGAGAAGTAACAACTCTTGTAAATGAAAACAAACAAGCAGGAAAATATTATGTAGAATTCAATTCAAAACAACTGAGCAGCGGCACATATTTTTACCGCTTGGCGTCCGGTGAATTTACAAAAATAATTAAGATGCTGCTGTTGAAATAAATCTCACGAAGTGATTATTCATTAACATAGTCCCGCCTTTGCGAGGATTTTATTAAAATAAAGAGATTATATTATAAAAGAGAACGATAAAATGAAAGTAATGATAGTTGACGATTCCCCGCGAATAAGAAAAGCTCTGCGAAGAGTGATTAACAAAGATACCGATTTTACCGAATGCGAAAATGGCGAGGAAGCGGTAAAAATCTATCCCGACTTTTTACCGGATTGGGTGATGATGGATATTGAAATGCCGAAAATGGACGGACTTGAAGCCTCGTCGAGAATAATAAAAAATTACCCCAAAGCTAAAATTCTTATAGTTACGCAATACGACGAACCTGAATTTAGAAAAAAAGCATTCGCTATTGGCGTTGTTGCTTATATAACAAAAGATAATCTACATGAAATAAATAACTTTCTAAAAAAATAAGGAATTAAAATGAAAAAGCTAATTTTACTTTTCGCATTCGTTCTTCTAACAACAAACATTAACTTTGCCAATAATATTAGTGTAACAAACGCTACAGTTACAGGGCAAAACACTACAGATCACTACACTCTAGTGCAATTTGATATTAGCTGGGATAACTCATTTAGAGATGCGGTAAACTGGGATGCCGCATGGGTGTTCGTTAAATACAAATACAACGGTGTTTGGTATCATGCCACGCTTAATACAACCGGACACACAGCCCCTTCAGGAAGCGCTATTGCTACGCCTACAGACGGAAAAGGCATTTTTATTTACCGTAGTTCCAATGGTTCAGGAACATTCAGTGAAACAGGCGTACAGTTAAGATGGAACTATGGAACAGACGGTTTAACTGACAATGATAACGTAACTGTAAAAGTTATTGCAATTGAGATGGTTTATGCTCCCGGAGGAAGTTTTTCCATTGGATCAGGCGATGACAATTATACATTTTATAAATATCCTACTTCCACAAACCCTTATGCTGTAAGTTCTGAGGGAGCAATTACAGTAGGTACAGCAACAGATAATCTTTA
>CAZXDS010000104.1:2235-11890 GCA_964639525.1 uncultured Melioribacteraceae bacterium
TTTCCCTAAGGGTTACAATGCTTTTTATTGCATGAAATATGAAACTACTCAAGAACAGTATGTCGATTTTTTAAATATGCTTACTCGTGATCAGCAAAACGCTCGTACATGGACAAGTTTAGCCTCCGGAACTACTTCTGTTACTGAGCGATATGTAATGAGTCTCTCCGCTACAATTCAAAACAGAAATGGTATTAGATGCGATGCAACTATTCCTACAAGCGACCCAATTACGTTTTACTGTGATTTTGATGGCGATGGCACAGGCAACGAAAGTGGAGACGGACAAAATATTGCTTGTAATTATTTATTATGGTATGATGGTTGGGCATACGCCGACTGGGCAGGTTTACGCCCAATAACGGAACTTGAATATGAAAAGGCTTGTCGCGGTAATCAAACCCCTGTAGCAGGTGAATTTGCTTGGGGAACAACTGATATTGCTTCTGCCCTTTATACATTAAGTAACAGCGGTTTATCCAACGAAGGTATTAATACTAACTATTCAACTTCTGCCGGTAATTCCAGCGTTGGCAATACTACTAGTGGTATAGACGGACCTTTACGTGTTGGAATATTCGCGGCAAATGTAAGTAATAGCGGTCGTGTTACTTCCGGCGCTACCTATTACGGTGTGATGGAAATGACCGGTAATTTGACTGAACTATGCATAACAGTCGGCAGCTCTGATGGTAGAGCTTATACAGGTTTACATGGGGACGGAGTTTTAGCGACAGACGGTTCAGCTAATACAAATGACTGGGGTACTAGAACTAGTATAGGTCAACGGGGTGGCAATTTCGCATCTGTCTCTTCTAGTGGCGGTATTAAGGTATCTGATAGAGCAGATGCGAATGAGCATCCCTCTAATCTATCGAGAACTAGACAAATAGGGTTTAGAGGAGTTCGCACAGCTCCATAAAAATCTATTTAAGCAGTAAAGCTCTAATATTAATCGCAATAACTGAAATGGAATGTTTCTAATGCATAAGAGATATTAAAATAAAAAATATATCATGTGGAGAACAACATGAAAATTAAAATATTAACCATAATACTAATGCTGGTATATCTCAGCCAGTCAAATTTATTTGCTCAAAAGTATGATGGCGGAGATGGGGATGGATACTCGAGTTCTATTTACTTCCCTGCGCCAGATCCATTTACTGCAACTACAACTGGTATTCAGCAAATAAATATTACTTGGGATAAAATAGAATCTAGTGATGAAAGTGTAATGCTTGCCTATAACACGAGCAATAATTTCGGAACACCAGTAAACAACTCCACTTATTCAGCAGGGGATGCAATTTCCGGCGGCGGCGCTGTTTTATATAATGGGAGCGCTGAATCTTACTTTCATTATAACTTAAATACCTCAACAACATACTATTATAAGGCATGGTCTGTTGATTCTAAAAACAATTATTCAACGGGAACAACCGATAACGCAACAACTTATGATGATTCTTATCTTAATAGATATAATGGCGGCAGTTCGGATGGATACTCAAGTTACAAAATAAGTATTCCAGTGCTGGATAACATTGAGGCTACGGTATTAAGCTACACGGAAAATGATGCAGCTACAGTTATATCGGCTACATTAACAGCTGCCGATCCGGATGATACAAATCTAGAGAGTGCAGCTATTGTAATTAGTGCAAATTATCAGAGTAGTGAAGATGTGTTAAGCTTCACAAATCAGAATGGAATAACCGGAAGTTGGAACTCAAGCAATGGAACAATGTCGCTTACCGGTTCATCTACAATAGCTAATTATCAGACCGCTTTGCGTTCGGTGAAATATTTTAACACAAGTGAAAATCCCTCAACAGCTCAAAGGACAATTGAGTTTACTGTTAATGACGGTGATGATAATAGTAATACAGTTTCAAGAAATGTAGATGTAACTTCAGTAAACGACCCTCCAACAGGTGGAAATGAGGCAATTACAATCAAAAAAAATAATAGCAAAACATTTGCTGAATCCGATTTTACATATAACGATGCTGAGGGAGACGGATTTGCGGGCATTAAGGTAACATCAATTGCTTCGTTAATAGGAAGTTTGAAATATAATGGAACGGAGGTAACAGTAAATCAATCATGCCCGGATGTAACACTATTAGTTTATTCTCCTGTTAATAGTGAATACGGAACTCCTTATACAACATTTAATTTCAAGGTCTCTGATGGAACGACAGTTAGCGCAAGTGAATATACAATGACAGTTAATGTAAATCACTCTGATGATAATGCTGAAGGCGGTAATGGTGACGGCTATGCCAGTTCGCTCTATTTCCCGGCTCCTACGCCGCTTAGTGCAACCACAACCGGTATCCAACAGATAAAAATTACTTGGGATAAAATTGAATCCGGCGATGATAATGTAATGATTGCATATAATACAAGTAATAGTTTTGGAACTCCTGTAAACACATCTACTTACTCAGCAGGAGACCCAATTTCCGGTGGCGGCACTGTTTTATATAACGGAAGCGCATCTTCTTATTTTCACTATAACTTAAATACCGGAACAACTTATTATTATGAAGCTTGGTCGGTCGATTCAAAAAATAATTATTCAGCAGACATAGCTGATAACACGAATACTTATGCAAATTCCTACCTTGCCCGATATAAAGGCGGTATAGCTGATGGAAGCGCAAGCGGAAGCACCGCTGATAACATACCCTTACCGGTAGAGCTTACAACATTCAGCGCTAAAGTAAAAGGAACAGATGTAAGCTTAAATTGGCAAACCGCTACGGAAGTTGATAACTACGGGTTTGAGATTCAAAGGGCTTTATCTGTTCAAGATACAAATAACCTTCGAGGTCAGGAAACACATTCGGGAAATAGTGACCTCGAAGGTTACACAACTATCGGTTTTGTACCCGGACACGGAAACAGCAACAGTCCCGAAGAATATTCATATACGGATAAAGAACCGCTCGGCGGAAGCAGCTTCGATTACAGATTAAAACAAATTGATGTGGACGGAAATTATAAGTATTCGGATATTATTGCTGTAAAAATAACGCCCGGTCAATTTTCATTAAATCAAAATTATCCGAATCCGTTTAATCCGTCAACAGTAATCAAATATGCAATACCAAAAGATGGATTTGTTACATTAAACATTTACGATATGCTGGGCAGGAAAGTGCAGACACTTGTAAACGAAAAACAACCGGCAGGCAGATATAAAAAAACATTCAATGCATCCGCATTAGCGAGTGGAATTTATTTTTACAGAATTTCCGTTACAGGCGGTGCAGGGAATTTTGTTAAAATTAAAAAGATGATTTTGGTAAAATAGCAAAACCTTAATTTCAAGATGAACCTTCGGGGTTAAAACACAGCTACTTCGAAGGTTTCTGTAAGATCCGTCAGCTGCCGGACAAAATGACCAAATGAGGTTTTCAAGGAATTCCATTACTTAATATGGAATTATTCCAAAATGTACTTAACCGGAAATTTTAGAATATTATTGCAACCCGCATTTCCTCATCATTTTGTGAATATTACTTCTATTTATTCCAATTTGATTTGCCGCTTTAGTTACATTACCATCGAATTTACTAAGCAGGTTCTCAAGAAATATTTTCTCAACCGTTCGGCTGGCTTTATCCGAAACTTCCTTTCGCATTGTATCCATCTCTTCCCAAGTAACAGGAATTTTGTCAGGAATAATCTTGCTACTATAATTAGTAACATTCAATTGGCGGCTTACGATATCGGATGTAATCTCTTTTCCGTTAGCGAGTATTATAGAGCGTGTAACAAAATTTTGTAATTCCCTAATATTCCCGGGCCAATCATAGTTTAAGCAAAGAGAAATAGAAGTATCGCTGAAATTTTTAAATACTATTTTTGATTCCATACTCGATAATTTTCCAAAATGATCAAGCAAAATAGGAATATCATCTTTCCTTTTCCTCAAGGGGGGGACTTCTATTGGAAGAACAAATAAACGATAGTAAAGATCTTCCCGAAAACTTCCGTCGCTGACAGCTTGCTTCAAGTCTTTGTTGGTTGCTGCAATAATTCGGGCTTTAAAAGACAATGTTGATGAACCTCCAACTCTATCAAATTCTCGTTCCTGCAAAACGCGAAGTAATTTTATCTGTGCATTTAAATCCAATTCGGCAATTTCATCAAGAAAAAGTGTTCCGTCTAAAGCCAATTCAAATTTGCCGAGTTTCTTTTTAACGGCTCCGGTAAATGCACCTTTTTCGTGCCCGAATAATTCGCTTTCAATAAGATCTTTCGGTAATGCAGCACAATTGATTGCGACAAAAGGTTTGTTCCTTCGGCTGCTTAATTTATGAATTTGGTGTGCAACTAATTCCTTGCCGACTCCGCTGGCGCCAAGTATCAGCACTGTATTATCGTTATCTGCAAATAGATTTATTTTTTCTTTTAAGCTGTTTATTGCAAGTGAATTACCCACTATTTTATTGAATGGCTGATTCACATCGTTTTCCAATGCTTTTGTTCTGTATTTCAGCATTCGCTCTTTTATCGCTTTATCGATTAATAATTTTAATTCTTGCAGATTAGGTGATTTGGAAACATAATCAAATGCCCCGAGTTTCATTGCTTCAATTGCTGTATTAATTGCACTGTAATCCGTTATCATAATAACAGGAAGTCCTTCGTCCAGTTTGTGTATTTGTTTTAAAACTTCCAGTCCGTTTTGTTTGCCTTGAAACATTAAATCAAGCAGCACAATGTCGTAGCTTTTTGAAGAGATTTCTTCAATTCCTTTTTCAGGGGTTAATTTGTAATTGCAATTAAAATCCCTTTTAAGCAGAAGCATAAAATCATCAATAAATCCTTTATCATCATCAATTATCAGTAATGCCGGTTTCTGCATTTTGTACTCCTTCAATCATTTCAATTGTAAAAATTGTTCCTTCGCCAACAACACTTTCATTTACAAAGATTCTTCCGCCGTATTTGCCTAATACTTGCTGCGAAAAATGAAGTCCGAAACCCGTTCCTTCGCTTTCGGAAAAACCTTGTTCAAAAATTTCTTTCCATTTATGTTTTGGAATTCCACAACCCGTATCGATAATATCAATACAGATGTGGGGGACTTTGTTATATAAACGGATAGTAATTTTTTTAATTTCTTTTTTATCTTTTAATGCTTTATTTGAGTTATGAACGTTGTTGTCCAATATGTCCGCAAGTTCGTAATTTTTTATCAGAGCATATTTGCTGTCGGATAATTTGTTCTCAATTTTTAAAATTATTCCGGTTTCTTTTGCAGCGGGCAATAATGCTTTATAAATATTTTTAGATACGTTTTCTACATTGCTTGAAAATTTTTGAAATATTTCTTTTTTAAGATCTGCAAGAGCTTTTATAAGAGTCACCAACTCGCCGGATATTTGGGATAGAACTATGTTTTTTTCTCCCGATAAATTTCCGAGGGAATTTAAATTTTCAATTATGTAGTTGTAGTTATTTGATATTATATCAACAGTTTTATTTTTTATGTTTATTTCTCTATTTAATAAAAGAATCTGATTAATTGCCGGTGCAGTAGATTGAAGGAATGTATTTTTTCTTTCTTCAAATTGCTTAACAAAATCTTCATCATATTTGTCCTGTGTATTTGAGCAATAAAGATGGAGACTGTTCAAATTTCGTAATGCCCATTCTCCATGTGTAAACCGCATGATTTGTTTTAGTAGATCATCATAATATTCCTCAGTACTTTTTGCACTTTTTCGATAATTAATTATCCGGACGAAGATTAGGTTTGTGAAAAGCAGAGTTAAAATTAGTATAATCGGAGGCAAAAGAAATTTCACATAAAAAACGTCCGCTCTTGAAGCTAAAAAAAGAATAAGATAATAAAGGGAAATATTAGTAATTATTATTCCTGTAGATAAAAATGTTTCCCATTTGAATTTTTTTATCGCATATCTTGCCTCAAAAAAAACAATTATAAAACCAAACAGTACTAGCAGAAAATAAATTTGAATTGTCCGGTTATTTATTGTTTGATAAAAGATTCGCGGAACTGAAAAAAATATTGAAGAAAGGTAATCCCTTTCATTTATCAGTAGTGTTTTTCCAACGGACACTGAATGGAATGATTTTATCTCACCGCCGTAAAATTGAATTTTAATATCGTATTTATTTTTTCCATTTAATCCAAAATGAGCAGTTAAATCATTTTGCCTGTTAGGTACCGTGTTTTCGCTTCCAATTTGTTTGAAGGCAATAAGATGTTCGGGAACATTAATAAATCCGTCTTCATAAATAAATATTTTTGCCCCAATACCTTCTGAATTTGACTTAGAGCCGTTCAAATTAATTTTTAGGAAGTTGCTGTCATTTAAGTTGTTAATCCAAAGTAAATTTTCACCGTACTTCGTTCCAAAAATATCAAGGTCTCCGTCATCATCAATATCAGCAACTGCAGTTTCATCTGCAAACGGAGAACTGATTTTAAATTTATCTGTTTCATCTATAAAATTTTCCCCAAGTTTGTTGATTAATAAAAAATTACGTGAAAATAATGGCTCTGAGGCGGTAATAATTATATCAGTGAAACCGTCATTATTAAAATCGCCAAAATTCATCGAACGTTTGCTGCCGAACTTAAAATTTGATTTAGGGAGTTTAATGCTTTTTAAACATTGCTTAAAAAATCCTTTACCATTGTTTTTATAAATTACAAGTTTAAGTGCGTCAGTAAGTAAAAATATATCCAAATCGCCATCATTATCGTAATCAATTGCACCGCCTGTTACGGTTTCAAACTTTGGAATCGGGGAAAATCTTTCAATAGTTCTATCTGTCCAGACATTATTTTTTTTGATTAGAAATTTATTTGTTCGCCACATATTTATTAAGTAGAAATCATTTTCGCCGCTATTTGTAAAATCGGCAAAGATGCTTGCCCTATTCCACCCCCTTGATGCTTTGTAAAGAGTAGTATCTGCTTCAAAATAACTTCCCCATCGTTTATTTTCAAAAAGCAAAATTTTTCCCGTTTTAGGACCTTCGCCATAATAATAAATCAGTTCAATATCCAAATCGCCATCCTGGTCAAAATCAATTGCATCAATATTTTTAGGGACACGTATTTTAACATAGTTACTTAAATTTACTCTGATAGATGGAAAAAATTTATTATTATCATTAATAAATAAGTTTAACCAATTTGATTTTTCTTCTTTTGAGATAGTTATTAAATCGGTTTTAAAATCGTTATTAAAGTCTGCAAAG
The DNA here is from genome assembly GCA_964639525.1 of uncultured Melioribacteraceae bacterium. GTDB lineage: Bacteria > Bacteroidota > Ignavibacteria > Ignavibacteriales > Melioribacteraceae > CAZXDS01. The sequence goes on from CAZXDS010000104.1 coordinate 9,493, forward strand.
TGCGTTAAAAGCGGTTTCCCGATATTCAAAATATCTGTTGAAGTTGAAATATCAGTAAAGGGAGATGATTTTATATTTTGGTAAATACGGGACGAATGATTTACTGAACGATTCAGAACGAATAAATCGGGGGCGGAATTGTTTGAGAGATTGATAAATGCAAATCCCGATGCTGTAATATTAGATATTCCGGCTATATTAAAAGCACCTGCCATATTTGTAAAGTAGTTTGTTTCAGATTTATTACCGAGATAAATTTTACCATCTGAAGTAGTGAGCAAAATAGATTTACCAAAAACTTTTGTACTGTTTACCTGCATAGTATTTGGTACTATAATATTTTGTAAAGCATTGTTTATTTCCAACTGAAATTTTCTAAATCCAAATTGTTCCTTTTGTGGGGGAAGAAAGATTTGAGAACTATTGTCATTGTAAAATTTAAGAGTATCATTTGAAACAGTATATTTCTTACTGTTTTGAGATAAAATAATTAGATCTTTTCTTTTGTTTATGTATAATCTTGTAACTTCATTATAATTATTGTTGGGAAAGGGGATGCTCTTAAAGCTTTCACCATTAAATTTTATTAATCCTTCAGCTTTTACACCAAGATATATTTCTTTGTTTGAAAAATATATTAATTGGTTTATATGATTCCTTATAAATGATTTGATGGGAACAATAATATTGTTTTTCAGTTGAAGAAAAGTGCCGAAATTGCCGTAAATATAAATATGATTATTATCTACTTTAGTGATGCCTTGTACGGGAACCGGATTAACATACAAGAGTTTTTCCCATTTATTATTTTGAAAAATATAAAAATGAGTTTTCCAATCTGAGTCCATACATGCTACAAAGATTTTTTCCTCGGTAAGTTGTTTCCAATGAAATCTGCCATATCTATTACTATGAGGAATTGAAAGTCTTTCCCAATTATTATTTTTAAAATGAAATAAATCCCCTGAATTATCAGCGAGGAAATAATCATTGAGTGATAGTCCTGATAAAATTTTTAATGATTTGTTAGTCGGTGAAGTTATTTCATTCCATTGGTATATAATATTTTCTTGCGCAAAATTATTTGCAAAGAATAAGAACAAAAAAAGTAGAATTTTTTGAAAAAGTTTCATTATTTGTTTTTCATTGTTAACAAATTGCATATATCAATTTTAATGCCCCGCTAAAAAAAATTAAGCTACTTATTTTATATCACTATTTAAGCAGCATAGAAAATAAAAGTGAAAAATCAGTTAAAATATACTAATTTTTTTTGAAAGCAACACAAAACTGTTGCGACGCCGGATAACACTATAGCCCAAATAGGCAACACTACAAATCATCGTTTTATCTAAAATCCTAATTTATTGGCAATAATAAACCTTTTTTATCCAATTTTGTTTTGGAACGTAAATTGTCGCATAAAGGGAAAGCGATTCAAAAAAAATCAAAATTATTTGTAAAGAGAATTAAGTATGGATATTGAACAAAGCTATAAAATTTGTCCCAAATGCAGTTCGTTTTTTTGCGGCATTAATGAACCTGATAAATATTGTTCAATTTGCGGCGAAGAATTAATTGAGGCGTGCTTAAAGTGTGGGCAACCAATAACAAATCCTTATGCAAAATTTTGCAAATATTGCGGTGAAGCATATCCCGGGAGAATAAAAACAAAAAATCAATTTAACATTTAATATTTGGAGAAAGTATGAAAACTAAATTAATAATTATCGTTCTGTTTGTTTCAACAATATTTCTAATAAACGGATGTAATAAAGATGGTTCTACGGAACCCGAAGTAACAACAAATAAATTAACGATTGTCCATTTTGGAGTTGATTGGTCCGAAGGCAAAGCTGCATCTGCAGACGGTTCGGTTGTAGTAGATAATCCTGATGGTGAAACAATAGGCTGGTGCCCAAATGGTAATGGTGGCGGCTGGGGAACAGGTGTCTGGTACAGGGCTTTTAATGATAAAATTTACAGAGTCGGCGCAGGGGATTTAACCACAGTAATCAAAGCAGATACAAGTTTGTGGTCTAATGATGTTTGCGGTACGCCTCTCACAAACGGTGATATTTGGGTAGCACAATGTCAAGACGGTTATGTGGCATTTAAAGTAATTAATGCTCCCGCAGATTCAGCAACTATTGCAAATGATCCAATGTGGAGTGTTGAAGTAGAATATGTTTTTTCAGCGTCGATTGATTTTTAGTCAGATATGTCATCCCTTGGGTGTCGCAAAATATCGCGGCATCCAATTATAAACGGATTTGTTAAGTAGATAATTTTAAAATTTATTTAGAGGAAATAAGATGAAAAAGATAATATTATTTGTAGTAACGTTATTATTATTAACAACGATTAGTCATGCACAATTTACATCGGTTCAAAATGG
>CAZXDS010000105.1:0-11785 GCA_964639525.1 uncultured Melioribacteraceae bacterium
TTAAAAATTATAGTCAATCTGAAAATTAATAGTATTGTTTAAGTTCCCGACAATTTTAGAAAGTCCGGAACCAAGTGATGTTTCCTCAGGTTTGTAAAGCTCCGAGTATTTAGCCGAAATTCGCAAGGTTCCTATTTTACAAAGTATCATAAAATACATTCGCATACCATTCCCGAATAATGCCGGATTGGTCAATATTCCCGTTAGATCATTTTCAAATTCATACAAACGTGATTCAAATGAATCTGTTTGAAAAAAAATAACTCTTCCATACAATCTGAGTTTTTTAGTTAAGCTCCACTGTAAATCTTGAAACGCCAAAAAACCATTTTCATCATTATTGATGATTTGTTTATGGATATAAACCAGCTCAATGCGTGAACGCAGGCGGATTGATTTTGTAGCTTGATATAAAATATCGAAACGAATATTGTTTGTTATTTTATTGAGAATAATTTTATCATCTTCAAAAATTTGAGACGCTTCTTTGTTTTCGTTTTTATATCGCAATGTAATTTTAGTTTTCTTAAACGGACGAACTAAATAGTTAATTAAAAATTCATTGCCGGTTGAAGGAAGGGGAATTGATGATGTTGCAAAAGGAAACTTAAACTGGTCAAAATAAAAATTAAAAGTTCCGATCGGTGTCCGCCATTTTATTCCTGTATAGAAGCCTACTTCATTTTGGGTTGTCGATCGCTCACCAAATCCTTGTCCGTAAAAAGTATTAAAATTGCGAGGATAACTACGGACTGAAGCAAGGAGAATAAAATTTCGAATTGCCGGAAATTCTATTGTACTGATGTGAGCCACTGAAATTCCATTGTATGCGGATTCTCCTGAAATCATAAGTTTGTTTAAAAAAATTTTATACGAGAACGAATAGAAATTAAATGATTTCCCTTTTGGAGAATAAATAGCACTTTGGGAAAATGCACTATTGAAAGAAGTGTTAAAATAAAGCAAACCAACTGAAATAAATTCCGGAATAGTATAATCTATTCTTCCACCGTAGAGTGATTCCTTTGCTTTTTTTTTTTTGAATATTTCACCATCAGTCCGGTGAAAACCATCTTGCGGTAGCGAAGTAATCAGCCCTGTTGAGTCTTCGAAATTTGCATCAATATCATTGGAAGAATAAAAAAATGAAAATTTGAATTTATCATATAAAACACTTGCCGCACCTCCGCGATAAAAGTTGTTTTCGTCCGAACTTGAATAACCGATAATATTTCTATCCCTTTTAATCACAGGGTTTATTGCATCGCTGCCTTTTGAGAATGAATATGGACTCCATAGAACAAGTCCCTGTCCAAACTCAACAAGATAGTTTCCTACAACAATATGATTTAATATCCCAAATTTTTTCGCTTCAACAAAAAATGTGTAGTGATCGATAATTGATTTTTCACCCGCATCCTTTTCAGCAAGCAGGGCTGTGCGGAAATGTCCATATTCGGCTTTGAGCCGTTGGTAACTTTTCACTCTGGAGCCTGCAAATTTGTTTTCTGCAAAACCGGAACTTTTCATTAAATTATAAATAAATCTGGAGCGGGCATCAACCGATAAATTAGACGCAAATCCTCTTTGCTTATTTTGAATAGTTTCAACAGTAACAAATGGTTTAATTTTTTCTCTTGTTGCTTCGTCCATTTTTGTTACTCCGCGTAATTCATTTACTGATGCAAATTCTCCGTGTTCTATTCGGTGTTTTACAATTAAGCTTGCGCTTTCGAAATCTAAAAAAGGAATTCGCATTAATTCATTAACAGTTGCGGTGTTAAGGTTAATCGGGTTTGCGAGCAGGTTTTCAATTAAGTCGTAAAGTTCCGGATTTTTATTTCTTTCGCTTGATTCTTCCAAATAAGATTTTACTATTTCTTGAGTTGTATTAGTAGTATCTACTTGTGCGTTCATTATAGTTGAAAATAAAAATATTACTATAAAAAATATCAAAAAATTATATAATTTCATTGCAGGTGTAAATATTTTTTAATGGCTGAACTGCGGGAATCAAATGCAGAAAAATGAACAATTAATCCGGCTTGATGTGTAAGTCCCAAATCTTGATGTGTAAAAACAGCATAATCAAGTTGAAAAAGCGAATAATTTATTCCTACACCTCCTGATAATGTATTTGGCTCGTTACTGAAACCAAGCCTTAATGTAAGATATTTAATTATTGAATACTCAGCACCAAAATTTAAAGCTGAAGTGAAATCCAATTCTTTTTCTACCGAGGCATTAATTGAAAATTTATCGGTTAAGAAAAAACTGGTACCGAGAATGAAACTTACCGGAATTTGATTGTCCTCCTTACCATATGAAGCGTGCGAAATGTTATTGACTGAAAAGCCAATACGAAGTTGATTTGTAATATAAGCGAGCCCGCCCAAGTTAAAAGAAAAGGTACTTCCGGTTCCATAGTGCTGTATTTTTAAGTTATGGTAAACCGCAGTAACACCAATGAAAAATGTGTTTTTAAAATTATGTGCGTATGAAACTGCAGCTTTAGTTTCTTTATAAAGTTCAAAACCATATGTCATAAATCCGACTGATATTGCTCCACGACCAATTGGTTCGTGGTATGCTGCAAAACCATTTGCCAAAGCTGATAATCCAAATGGAGCGGGGGAATAATAAATCCCAATTTCACGCCAATTGAATTGGGCTAATCCTGAAGGATTATTAAATAGTGCAAAAACGTCGTTACTTAGTGCAACGTCAGAATGTGAAAGTGCTACTTGGCGGGCGCCTGGTAAATGTTGTGCGTATAAAAAAGTGGTCGAAAAAAGCACGAGTATAATAATATGAAATTTTGCTTTCATTTCGGCAAAATATCCTATAGATTATGATCTGAGATAGTTTCTAATATTAAATTAGTTAAAAATAATTTACTTAACAAGTAAGGAGATTGAGAATATTTTCTGAATATAAACCAATATCAGATTTTATCGTTGGGGTGAACATGAAAATTTGGGAGACAATAATACCTTTTAGATTTAACGTAATTTGATTAAATTAAAAATAATAAATTCAATAATTTGGATAAACTCGAATGAAAGTAATAATTTTTTTTATTTTTTTATTTCCGGTATTAAATTTTGCTCAGGAATTATCAGCAAAAGTAACAGTAAATTTTGAGCAGTTGCAAAATGATCAAAAGGACAGGCTAAAAAATTTCGGGCAGGAAGTTGAAGAATATTTAAATAATACTCAGTTTACCGAAGATACTTGGGAATGGGACAAAATAAACTGCAAGCTTAGTATCTTTTTTACGAGTGGTGGCGATACACATTACTCAGCTCAAGTTGTTATTATTAGCCAAAGGGGAATTGAGGGCTCCGATTCAAAATCATTGATGCTTAATGTTTTAGATCCAAGCTGGAATTTTACTTATGAAGAAGGGCAGGCAATGTCTTTTAGACAATCGGATTTTGACCCTTTTCTAAGTTTTATTGATTTTTATGCGTACATAATTATTGGACTTGATAACAATTCCTATGAAATGGAAGGCGGAAGCGGTATGTTCTCAAAAGCATTGGAGCTTGTTCTACGAGGTTCCACAAGTCCTAATTCTAAAGGATGGGATTATAAAGCGACTGCTTATAATAAAAGAGGATTGGTTCAAGAATCATTAAATGCTAATTACAAACAATTTTGGGATGATTATTATAATTATCATTATAATGGCATTGACATATATTATCGTGACAAAGTTACTGCCCAGGCAAATATTGTAAAACTTATAAATGATCTTGCCTCTCGTCTAAACAGGCTTGACCCGAGAAGTGTTCTTTTGAGGGTTTTCTTTAATGCAAAAGCCGGTGAAATTGTTAATTACTTAAAGGATTATAAGGACAAATCTATATTCAGCACACTTATAAAAATAGATAATTCTCATATCCAAAAGTACCAAGATGCATTAACAAATGATTCAAACTAAAATATTATTTTATTAAATCAATTCGAATAATTTTATCTAAAATATTTATTTTATCCACGATTGATTTTCCGCTGATTACTTCTCCGAATACCGTATATCGCCCATTTAAGTGTGGAGAATTACTGTGCATCACAAACCACTGTGAACCTTCTGTATCTCGCCCTGCACTTGCCATTCCCACAGCCGAACTATTAAACGGTAGCGGTGAAAATTCTGATATAATTTCATATCCCGGTCCGCCCCAGCCCGTACCCAATTTATCTCCGGTTTGAATAACAAAGTTTGGAACAACCCTATGAAAAGGAGCTCCGTCATAAAACTTAGTTGATGCTAAATAACAAAAATTACCAACTGAAATTGGAGCATAATTTGGGAGAAATTTAACCGTGAAATTCCCCGTGTTAGTAATTACATTTGCTTTGCTATATTTAAAAGAAAACTCCCAAAGTTTATCAAAGGAAATGGCGATTCCATTTTTATTAATATGTTCACCAAGTTTTTGTAAAGCGTAGTTTTTTATTGAGGATATATTTGATGTCGAAAGGGATTTGAGAATTTGTGAATAAAAAGAAGGAGCAATTTTCTTTGCAATTTCCGCCAATGAAGGAAGTGATTCCAAATAATTATCATTGTTTTTATTTGCTCTAACTAATTCTGTAATTGTATTGATAAGTGATATTCGTTTATGCTTAAGTAAGTTATCATTGAGCGATGCTGAAATAATACCTACTGCTGATGGAGAACCGGTTTTTAGATTATCAATTACAAACTGTGCATATTCTTCCGAATGCTGAAGAGAGTCTTGCAATGACATTAACGCCTCAAAATATTCGTTTTCATTACTCGAAGTTACATTAAACTTTTTAGATTTAAGAAGTTTAAACATAAAGTCTGAGTTTTCCGGAATTACTGAAATAGATTTGAATAAATATTTTGCCTTTACAGAACTGCTTATTTTCGAAAAAACATCCGTATCTTCAAAAGAGTTAAGTTCGGAAAATGAAACGAATAATTCCCCAATAATAGCAGGAGGGAGTTTATTCTCCAAAATAATAGTGAGTATAAATTTATTCGTATCATCCCGAAATTGAGTTGGGATAGAAATATCCTTTAATGAAATTGCAGTTTGTCTTGCAACATTGGGATTGCCGTCATAAAGTAAACCCAAAGATGAAGTTAATTCCTTAACACTTGAAAAAGCATAGTAAGGATAAACTTTGGCAGCTTCAGTTCTTATTCTCCAATCCTTATGATTTACTAGTATATTTAGCAATTCAGGAAGAGGAGGAAAATATTTTAATCGGCGGAAAGCATCAAGAGCAAAAATCTTGGACTGTACGGAAATATTTTTATCACTATTAAATAATGCTGCAGTCAGTAAGGGAATAAACGTACTGTCCGCTCCTATTCTGCTTAGAGTAAAGAGAACATCGTTTAATTTTAAGGAATCATTTCTGTTACTCAGCAGAGAACGGAAAAGGGTTTTTAACATAAGCTCTTTATCATTGTTAATTTTACGATGAACAAACTGATAAAATGCGAGGGCAACCCCATAATCATTTTTATTTAGAATCAGTCTCAAATAATGTTGATTCCCAACTTTCCCTAATGCATCATAGCAATATCTTAAAATTAAGCTGTCTTTTATTGTAGCAATTTTAGAAAATAGATATTTTGAGGAAACCTCAGAAGGCCCGAGTTCACCGAGGGCAAATGTAATAAACTTGGCGTGCTTATTAAAATCCAATTTTGTAATGTCAGAATCAAAAGAAGTGTCTTTGCTGTTAGCAATTGAAAGCAATGCTGCATTTACGTTTGTAGCATCCTCTCCAAATAAATAAGCGGAAATAATTTCTGTGTTAAAAGACCGTTCAGCCGTGGTTTTAATTAAGTCATAATCATAAACGGAATATTGGGCATAAAAATTTTCGCTAAAAATAAAACAAATAACAATAATGTTAAATAGTTTATATTTCAATCTGATAAACTCGGTATGTTTTGTAAACTTCACCATTCATAGCCTTTGCACCGCGATTCATCATATCATTGTCTTCAAGAATCCAACTTGCTTCACCCAAAAGAATTCCACGAGCTTCAGCCCGCTTTGCAATTTCAACATACATTGAAGCATCAAGTCCACGTCTTTGGTATTCAGGAACAAGACCGAGAATTAAAATCCTTGCCCAGGGAATTGATTTTCTCATAGTGTAAAGTTTTAAGAAATTAAACGGAAATAACTTACCGTCCATTTCTTTGAAAATAAAATTGTAATCAGGCATTACGAGAGCAAAGCCGATTGTTTTCCCTTCAGCTTCAGCAAACAAAACAAGATTCGGATCAACGAGCGGTTTTAAATCGGCAGCGGCTGCATCTATTTCAGCATCTGTAAAAGGAACAAAACCCCAATGTTGCTGCCAAGCTTTGTTGTAAACATATTTAACCAATGATAATTCATTGTTAAAATCTTTCATGTTTATAGGGCGAATTGTCATTTTAGATCTGCGTTGTGCAATGTCTGCAATCCGTAATAATTTTTCCGACTGCATCAAATTTTTGTTCTCTATCTTGTATGCATAAAGATCTTTGGCTTTTGCAAAACCGTAATTGTCAATCAAGTTCATATAGTATCTCGGATTGTATGTCATCATCAATCTGGGGGGATCGTCGAAACCGTCTATCAATAAAGCATATTCATCATTAACCGAAGGATTTGCCGGTCCGCGCATTGCGTTCATTCCACGTTCCTTTAACCAAATTTTAGCTGTATCAAAAAGTTTATCGGCAACATCCTGATCATTGATACATTCAAAAAATCCGAAGAACCCGACTTTATCATTATATTCTTTATTGTGCAGAGCATTTGTAATTGCAGCTATTCTTCCAACAATTTCCTCATCTTTAAAAGCTAAGAACATATCCATTTCAGCGTGTTGAAAAAATGGATTTTTCTTTCTGTCCAATATTTTTTTCTTATCATAATGTAAGGGAGGTACCCAATTCTCATCCCCCTCGTATATTTTCCATGGAAATTTTAAAAATGTATTAAAATCTTTTTTGCTTTCAACTTTCTTTATTGCAATACTATTCATTTAATTCTCATAATATTTAGTTTTTAATTATATCAATCCGAGTTGTTTGCCGATACTTGTAAAAGTATCAATAATAAAATCAAGATGTTCGTTTTTATGAGTAGCCATAAAACTAGTACGCATCATTTGTCTTCCTTCAGGTACTCCAGGTGGGACAAATACGTTTACGAATACGCCGGCATCGTAAAGCATACGCCACATCTTAAGTGCAATTTCGTCATTTCCTACAATTACCGGAACAATTCCTGTTCTACCTGGGAGTACATTAAATCCGGCATTTTTCAATCCGACTCTGACACGGTCAGCATTTTTAATTAACTGGTCAACAAGCTCAGGATGCTTTTCCAGAACCTCAAGTGCTGCCATGGCAGCAGCCACTGATGCAGGAGTTGGGGAGGCGCTGAAAATAAGAGCAGCAGAATGATGTTTTATGTAATCAATAACCTTTGCACCGCCGGCAACAAATCCGCCGAGTGATGAAAAAGTTTTGCTGAATGTTCCCATAGTTAAGTCAACTTTATCTTCCAAATCAAATTCACTTGGAGTTCCTCTTCCTCCTTTCCCAATAACTCCCACTGCGTGAGCATCATCTATTAATAAACGGGCGTTATATTCTTGGGCAAGCTCAACTAATTTTGGCAAATTGACTATCTCGCCGCCGGTACTGAATACGCCGTCGCTAACAAGTAATTTTGCAGTTTCCTTAGGTACTTTATTCAGAACTCTTTCAAGATCATCCAAATTATTATGTTTGTAACGAAGTAAATTGGCAGTTGCTCCCTTTGCCATTATTTGTCCTGCTACAATACTCGCGTGGTTGTCTTTATCTGAAATAACGTACTCACCTCGTTGAACGAGTGTAGGAATAATTCCCTGCGCAGTTTGATAACCCGTGCTGAATAATAAAACGGCCTCCTTATTAAAAAATTTAGCCATGCGCCGTTCCAGTTCTTCATGCAAATCCAAAGTGCCCGTTAAATATCTTGAGCCCGAACAACCGGTTCCGTATTTTTCAGTTGCTTTAACGGCAGCCTCAATTACTTTTGGATGTGCAGTTAAACCAAGATAATTATTTGAACCGGCCATAATAACATCTTTTCCTTCCATTCTAACAACAGGTCCTTCATTAGCTTCAATAGCTCTAAAATAAGGATACAAACCTATTGCTTTAATCTCATCGGCTCTATTAAAATTGTAGCATTTTTGAAATAAATCCAAAAGTTCCTCCAAATAAATTTATTTTGATTTGTGTATTTTTACATTTTAATAAAAAACAAAAGTATTATTAAATAAAGTTAAAAGCAATGTAGTTAATAATTGGTTTAAACATGAATAACAAATATTAGATAGAACATAAATAGTTATAAATTAATAATTTAAAATGGTGCTATAATAGTATGAATGAAAAACAAAAAATATCAGTTGTAACCGGAGCTTCAGGTTTTGTAGGCAGTAATCTTGTGGATTTGTTGATTCACAAAGGGCATAAAGTAAAATGTATTGTTCGTAAAACAAGTAATTTAAGATGGCTGAAAGATAAGCCGGTCGAAATTTATGATTCGGGTTTGTTTGATTTTGATAGCTTGAAAGAAATATTAAGCGATGCCGATTATTTGTTTCATGTGGCAGGTGTGGTTAAAGCAAAAAGGGAAGAAGGCTATTTCAAAGGAAACGTGGAAACAACGCGCAATCTTTTAGAAGCGGTTCTTGAAGTTAACCCGAGAATTGAAAAAATTATAATTGTAAGCAGTCAAACTGCGTGTGGTCCGGCAACTTTAAAAAATCCTTGTACTGAAAAAACTCCGACGCATCCAATAACAACATACGGCAGAAGTAAAGTTGCACAAGAAAAACTCACCCAAGGTTATATGGATAAATTACCGATAACAATAGTACGACCTCCGGCAATATTTGGGGAACGTGATACAGAGATTTATCTGGTATTTAAAACTTATCAAAAAGGTCTGATGACACTTATCGGGTTTAATAAAAAACTTGTTAATCTGATACACGTTAAAGATTTAGTTGATGGGATTTATCTCGCTGCCACAACTGAAAAATCGACGGGAGAAATTTATTTTATCGGTTCCGAACAAAGTTACACTTGGCCTCAAGTGGGAGAAGCTTTTGCAATGGCGTTCGGTAAAAAAGCGTTTACTTTAAGATTGCCTCACTTTCTTGTTTACACAGTTGCAGCAATTGCACAATTTTTCGCCATGTTTTCATCAAAAGCAGCCACATTTAATCTTGAAAAAGCTCGAGACTTTGTACAGGAAGCTTGGACTGTAGATGTTTCAAAAGCGGTAAATGAATTAGGGTATCATCAGAATATTTCTCTTGAGGAAGGAATAAAACGGACTACTGATTGGTACAAAGATAATAATTGGCTGTAAATTATTTGTCTTTGAGAATAAAGTAAATGGGATTCGCAAATACTGCAGTCTGAATTACCAAATCCCTTTGCCAAGTGTTTTAAATTAAATTTGTTTTGTAATTGTGATGTCAATTCGCATTCGAATGAATGCGGTGCCTTTTTGAAGAAGTAAACATTTTTAATATCGGTATTTTCATTGGTTGTAAAGTAATCAATATGCCAGTGAAGTTTTTTGTCCAATTTCAGATGCCGTTTTATTCGCTGCTCAAAATTTTTTTGAGCACTGCCAACATAATAATAATAACCGGTTTGAAATTGAATGTTTTGAAATCGTTTGTGGGAAATATTAAATGGAATAACTACAAAAAATTCTAAAATGTAAATCCCGCTGGAAATATCAGTTATTTTTTGCACCTTCTTTAATCCAAGTTTTTAATCCGTTTACTTCTATGTCAGTCATCGGAAGTATAGATGCATTAATAGGAGGCATTATCGGTAAACCTCCCTGTCCGGTTACCGTCATTACAACTAAGCTGTTAGAAGGATCATTTTTAATTATAAAAGGAATTGTTACTGTGCTAATCCAAGTTTCCATGCTGTATCCACCCGCAGCAGTTCCGGCATCATGGCAGCCTGATACAGCGCATTTAATATTTAGTATTGGTTGAATATGTTGAGAGTAACTGACATTTGTAGCCGGTATTTCTATTGCATTAAGAGAAGTATCATCACATCCCGATACCAACAAAATTGAACCGAAAACAATCAATAATAAAATATTTATGTAGATATTTTTTTTTGAAAACATTCATTTCCCCATTTATTGTTTCTAAATATATGCAAATTCTAAAAAAGTTATTTATGGGTTTTTGAAATATGAAAATTGTGAATAATTTGTTGTCTGCAAATTTCATAAATTAAGATGTTTTAAAAAGAATTTGTAAATTTTGGACAATGAAAATTTGAGGGTTTATAATGAAAAAAATATTATTACTTTTTGCTGCATTGCTTTTCTTTCAGTCTCAGTTATTTTCTCAAGGGAAACTACTAAATGCAGGACCGATGGTTGGTTATTCGCAAATGAGGGAAGTTGAACTTTGGGTTCAGTTAAATGCTCCTGCAAAAGTACAGATAAAATATTGGGATAAAGCAAATAGTTCAAAACTATACTTTACTGATTCGATAATTACAAACAAACATTCTGCATTTACGGCGCACTTAATTGCTGACAAAGTTGAACCCGGAATAAAATACGGTTATGAACTTTTGATAAATGATAAACTTGTGAAACGCCCGTATCCGCTGGAGTTTCAGACTCAGGATTTGTGGCAATTTCATCACGACCCGCCAAACTTTACTTTTGCATTCGGCAGTGGCGCATATGTAAATCAAAAACAGTACGATCGCCCAAAACCTTATGGCGGAGATTATGAAGTTTACAAAAGTATTTACAAAAAACATCCTGACTTTATGCTTTGGGGCGGGGATAATATTTATTTAAGGGAAGCTGATTATTATTCAAGAACCGGAATACTTGCTCGATACACTTATCACCAGTCTTTACCCGAACTTCAAGCGTTGTTCGGTTCCGTTCATAATTATGCAATTTGGGACGATCATGATTTTGGACCTGATAACAGCGACAGAAGTTTTGTGAACAAAAATTTAACACTTAGTGCTTTTAAATTATTTTGGGCAAATCCTTCTTATGGCATTAACGGCAAACCCGGAACAACAACCTTTTTTAAATGGAATGATGTTGATTTTTTCCTTTTGGATAATAGATATTACCGTTCTCCCGATAATAGAGAAAGTACGAGAAAGGTGGAATTTGGAGAGGAACAAATAGAATGGCTGATGGATGCTTTATCGTTCAGCAAGGCACCTTTTAAAATTGTTGTTACAGGCGGGCAAATTCTCAATCCTTTACCTGAATGGGAAACTTACTCAATGTTTCCTGAAGAGAAAGCCGAATTATTGAATAAAATAAAAAATGAAGGAATTACGGGTGTGGTATTTTTAACCGGAGATAGGCATTTTACGGAGATATCAAAGTTGAAAAGGAAGAACACATATCCGTTATATGATTTTACTATTTCGGCGTTTACTTCAGGTGCAAATACTTGGCCGGAAGAACCGAACTTTTACAGAGTTAAAGGTACGCATGTTTCTGAAAGAAATTTTGCAGTTTTTTCTTTTACGGGAAAAAGAAAACATCGTGTAATGAAGTGCACAACTTATGATGTAAATGGGAAAAAGATTTGGGACTTTTCTTTAAAAGAAGATGAATTGAAATAGAATTTTAATTTAGAAATTGAATTTTCAATTGTGATATTAATCAATGTAATATTCTGTTAAACATTTAATTTATGAGTC
>CAZXDS010000106.1:0-4547 GCA_964639525.1 uncultured Melioribacteraceae bacterium
TTTGGAGATATCTCAGTCGCAAAAAACAAGCTCCTTCGATATGACAAAATAAATGGATTGTCATGTCGAACACGTTTTTCGTGAGACATCCCAAAAAAAATATTTCCTCTTGATTTATAAATGAAAAAACAAAATTAAAAAAGTGTAAACATTGCCGTTCGATTTATCGAACGGATAAAAAAACAGCACAATGGTAACACAAACAAAGCAAATCCAGCCAAAGCACCGTAGGCGCGGCATTGCGGTAAAACCGGCAAAAAGCAAAACCAACTAAGATTGTGTATATCTGCAGTTATAAATGGGAAAGCAGGTGTTTGCAATAGAGTCAAAACATAATCAAACCATTCTACTAATCCGAAAACTTCACACTGACTATATGAAAACCGGCAATGAAATTATACTCAATATTAAAATCATTCATTTCGCATATTTTCTTAACGATTGAAAGTCCGAGTCCCGGCGAATCGGATGTTTGGTTATCTTTTTTAAATCTCTCAAAAAGTTTTTCGATTAAAACTTGCGGCGGTTTTCCTGTATTCTTAATCGTAAGTTTTTCCCGTGTTAATTCAATTGAGATTTCGCCGTTTTCCAAATTATGCTTGATTGCATTAACTAATAAATTAGATATCAGGGCATCTGCAATAAACGGATTTATTTGAACGAGTACGCCTTCTCCAATATCGGAACGGACTTGCAATGATTTTGATTCAATCAGCTCTTTAAGATTATCCAACTGCCGGATAATTAATTGCGAAATATTCACATCTTCTTTTTGCGTAAATTCTTGATTCTCAATTTTGGTTAAAAGGTTTAACGATTGATTAAGCTTTGAAAGCCGGTTCACGGCATCATAAAGAGAACGAATTGAGTTAAATTGATTTTCATTTAACGAAGAATCCTGAATCATTACATCTAACTTTGAACGGATTATCGCGAGCGGTGTCTGCATTTCGTGTGACGCATTTTCACTAAATTCCTTCAAATTATTAAAATCGTTTCTCATTTTTTCAGTCAGTTCTTCCAAAGATTCGTTTAGTTTGTTAAATTCATCAATACCGGAATGATTGAAAATAATTTTTTCTTTTTGTGCCAAATTAAAGATTGAAAGTTTGTGCAGCGTTTCATAAAACGGTTTCCACCATTTCTTTTCGGCGAAATAGTTGATAAGATTAAGCGATAAGAATATTAAGAAAAATACAAGACCCAACAATACGGTTATTCCGGTAATTAAATCTTCTCTTTCTATTAAAGAGCGGCGTAGAATAATAACATAGTTTTTCCCGTCAATAATTTTAGATAATTTTATTTGCCGGAATGGAACACCTTCGTCTTCTTCTCCTACAAACACTAATGTATCGCTTAAAGTTTGTACGATATTCCTGCCGGCATCAATGTTGTGTATTTCGAGTCTGTAGGAATGATTTCCCAATATGTTACCGGGGTTTTCGATATGCTGCAGCTGAGTAATCAAATTATTTTTTTCAGCTTCAAGGGTTTCGTCCACTTCTTCCAAAACTAAATTTTTTATTACCAAATACGAGACTATACTGCTTAATAAAAAAATTATTAACGAAACGCTGAAAAAGTAAATGCCGATTTTTCTTTGTAATTTCATTATGCTGTAAACTTATACCCGATTGAATAAACAGTTTTAATTCTATCTTTCCCGCCGGCGGCAACTATTTTTTTTCGAAGATTTTTCACGTGTGTGTAAATAAAGTTAAATGAATCCATCATATCCGCTTGGTCACCGACCAAATTTTCGGCAATTGCTTCACGTGTGAGAACGCGATTTTTATTCCCCATAAAATAGAGCAGAAGTTCATATTCCTTAACGGTTAAATTGATTTCAACATCATTTATATAAACTTGTCTTTCATCAAGCTGAATTTTAATGTCGTCAAAAACAATAGTATTTTCACCGTTAAAATTTCGCCTTCGGATTATAGATTTTATTCTTGCACTCAATTCGGAAAGGTGAAACGGTTTTGTTAAATAATCATCTGCACCGAGTTTAAGACCTTTAATTCTGTCGTCCAAAGCATTTTTTGCCGACGCAATAATAATTCCGGTATCTGAGTGTTTATTCTTTAAATGCTTTACTAATTGTAGTCCGTTTCCGTCCGGTAGCATAATATCTACTACGGCACAATCATAATTGTAAAGCTCAAGTTTTTCCAATGCCTTTTCAAATGTACCGGCAATTTCGCATAAAAAATCATCTTGTATAAGATAATCTTTTATTGATTCGGCTAATTCTTTTTCGTCTTCAATTATTAATAATTTCATTTTGCTAAAATAAGGTAATTTGATAACTTAACTTACTATTGTATTTTGAAGCAATTTTGTAGAGCGAGTGTAATAATATCGGGAGCATTTATTTCGGCTGACTTTTATATAAC
This sequence comes from uncultured Melioribacteraceae bacterium, assembly GCA_964639525.1. Taxonomy (GTDB): domain Bacteria; phylum Bacteroidota; class Ignavibacteria; order Ignavibacteriales; family Melioribacteraceae; genus CAZXDS01. Next base: position 2,403 of record CAZXDS010000106.1, read on the forward strand.
TCATTACATTCACCAACAAACGAGAAAATATGCGATAAATTACAAAGAATAAGTGAAAGAAACACTACGGAGGTCTCAAATTTTTCTACCTGATTAAAAATATTTTGTACGGAAGTGTTGCAAATATTAAATATAAAATTGTAACAGTATTTTATAATATCCATAAGTTAAAATTCTGCATTAAAGGATACTCCAAGTCCACTTCCAACAATAGTTGGGGAAATACTATAATTAAATGCAGATGTATTATTTACATTTCTTTTATCATGAAGGTTTACAAAGTATTTCCCTATTGCAATACCCATGGCGGCGGCAAGAAAAGTATCGGAGAACCAATGGTTGTCCGTATAAATTCTTTGATATGCAGTTAATGCCGCAAGTCCGTACAGTGCAGCCGAAGCATAAATATTGCCGATTCTTTCTGCAAGAACCGTTGATGTTGTAAACGCAATAATAACATGACCGGAGGGAAACGAATTAAAATCATTATTGGTTTTGAAAAAATTAAATTTGTGCGAACCTTCTTCCAAATAAGGTCTGCTTCTGCCGAAAATTACTTTTAATGCAGTAACTGTAATTCCCGCTGCTGCAAGAGATTCAAATAAAATTTGTCCGGTTGATTTTATCTCATAGTTATCCGCAAAAAATCCAAAACCGTACAAAGCTACGGCAAATCCGGCGGGGATTATTCCTTTGCCGTAATTATCGCCTATTTTTACAAAACTATCCTGGAAAGGGGAATGTATTTTTTTAACCGAACTCCGCACTGAATTATCAATAAAAAATAATCCTCCTGTTATTGCCGTAGCAGCTCCGATTTTTAACCAAGTATTTTCACTGTAATGCAGTGGGGAAGTGAAAAAGTTTTCAAAATCATTAATCCCGTTTCCGGCATCATCCCAAAAATTAAAATTAGAAGTTTTGGAATTATAATTATTTGAAGCAGCATATTCTGAAAATAATTTGTTCGTCTGACCTAATAAATTAAATTGAAAAGAAAAGATAAATAAGATGAATAAAAGTGAATGCGGCAGTGTATGTTTTTTGAGCATAGTATATTTTTGTTGATTATGAAAAATTAAAACAGAAAGATAAAGAAGTTTTAATAATCAATTTTGTAAGATTGATGCTATTTCCAATTATATTTTTAAAATAAATTTATTTGATATTGAATAATTAATATACTAATATGATATTATGATGATATCATATACTTGTTATATTCAAAAGGAGATGTTATGAAAAAAGAAATATTAAAACCGCAATTTGACGGTTGGAAAGTTTTAACCGGTCATGCAATTATATCATTAATATCAATAGGAATATTAATATCAGGTATTGTTGTTAGAGGTAATCATATTTTATTTTCGGGTGGATATGCAATTGGCATTGGAATTGTCCTAATTCTTTTTTGTATTGCAATAGGATTCGGATATTTTACATTAGAACCGAATGAGGCAGCAGTTTTATTGTTGTTCGGGAAATATGTCGGAACAGAAAAAACATCAGGGTTTCGATGGGCGCATCCGTTTTATTTAAAGAAAAAAGTCTCGTTAAGAGCACGTAATTTTGACAGTGAAAAACTAAAGGTAAATGATAAAAAGGGGAATCCGATTGAGATTTCGTGTGTAGTGGTTTGGAAAGTTGAAGATACGGCGGAGGCTGAATTTGAAGTTAATGATTTCACAAGTTATGTTCATATGCAGTCGGAATCGGCTTTACGCCATCTTGCAATGGCATATTCTTATGATGATACTGACGGTGAAGAAATAAGCCTGCGTTCTTCGATAGACGAAGTTTCGGAAAGATTAAAAAACGAAATTGAGCAAAGAGTTGCCGGAGCAGGTGTAAATATAATAGAAACCCGAATAAATCATTTGGCTTACGCTCCCGAAATTGCACATGCTATGCTGCAACGCCAGCAGGCTGAAGCAATAATTGCTGCAAGAACAAAAATAGTTGACGGTGCGGTCGGCATGGTGGAAATGGCATTGAGCAGATTAAAAAAAGAAGGCGTTATTGATTTGGACGAAGAACGAAAGGCTGCTTTGGTGGGGAATTTAATGCTTGTCCTTTGTTCCGATAAAGATGCACAACCAATTATAAATGCAGGAAGTTTGTACTGATAATGGCACAGAAAAAATC
>CAZXDS010000106.1:4647-11737 GCA_964639525.1 uncultured Melioribacteraceae bacterium
TTCTTGCCTACGCTGTAAACAATATCAGCGTAGTTGTCAGTATTGAAAATTGACAGATCCGCTTGTTTGCCTATTTCAATACTGCCGACTTGTTCTTGCACATCCAACGCTTTTGCTGAGTTAATTGTTACGGCAGAAATTGTTTCTTCGATGCTCATTTTCATTTTAAGAGCTGCAAGAGACATTACTAAATTTAATTCTGCAATGTGCGAAGAGCCGGGATTGTAATCCGTAGCAAGAGCAACGATGGCGTTATTATCAATTAATTGGCGTGCCGGAGCATAATCATAATCAAGAAAAAACGATACTCCCGGAAGCAGCACCGCAACTGTATTGGAATTTCCCAATTTTGAAATGTCCTTACCTTTTATAACTTCAAGATGATCAGCACTTATTGCTTCCAAATTAAGCGCAACATCAAGTCCGCCGATGGAATTAAATTGATCAGTATGCAGCTTTAATTTTAATCCCGAATCTTTTGCTTTATTAAAAACAGTTTCAACTTCCTTTGCCGTAAATGCCGTTGACTCGCAAAATGCATCGCAAAATATTGCTAATTTATTCTCGGCAATGTATGGAATAAGTTCATCAACAATTATTTCTAAATATTTTTGCCGGTCATTTTTATATTCGGGTGGATATGTATGAGCACCGAGAAAAGTAGCAATAATATCAATTTGATAATTAGAGTTTAAGTAATCAATAACTTGAAGCAGTTTAATTTCATCGTAAAAACTTAAACCATATCCGCTTTTAATTTCTAAAGTTGTAATTCCTTGAGAAATAAAATAATCAATTCGAGGTTTAATAATCTCAACTAATGTTTCAAAAGAAGATTCTCGAACGGCTTTTACAGTAGCATTAATTCCGCCGCCTTGCCTTGCAATTTCTTCATAATGAACGCCGGCGAGTTTTGAACGGAATTCTTCAGAACGATTTCCGGCAAATGCGGTATGTGTGTGGCATTCAACCAAACCGGGTAAAACAATTTTATTTTGAGCATCAATTATTACATCGTAATTTAAACCGGCAGTAGAGCTATTCGGAACAATATCTTTAATCAAATCATTTTCAATAATAATTGAATGAGCCTCCAAGACTGCAATATCTGACATTTCAGAGCCGCGTTTGAAATTGTTTCCTTTTGAATTGACTGTTACAATTTGTTCCGGATTTTTAATCAGGGTTATCATATATCAAAAATAATTTATTTAAATTTGTAATATAAAAAGAAGCGGCTTAGTTATTCGTATTATGTTATTCACTACAGTAACCATTTGCATGGACTTACATTGTCATTCAAAACATAATTTTGTAAATTACGATATTAAAAATAAAAGGACAAGTTAAAAATGCCACCTGCAAAAAATTTAAAAATTCTGTTCGTTACTTCTGAAGTTGTTCCTTTTGTAAAAACGGGAGGACTTGCGGATGTTTCTTCAGCACTTCCACAAAAATTAATGGAACTAGGACATCAAGTTAGGCTTGTTGTCCCTAAGTATGGCGCAATTGATGAACGCAAATATAAAATTCATGAAGTTGTAAGATTGAAAGATTTAACAACCGAAATTGGCAAGAAAGAAGTTACTTACTCATTACGTTCTTCATTTCTTATTGGTGCTAAATCAAGAGTACAAATTTATTTTTTGGATAATGAAGATTACTTTGCCAACAGGCACAGTCTTTATTCCGACCCGCTTAGCGGTAAAGATTTCCCTGACAATGATGAAAGATTTATTTTGTTGGCAAAATCTGTTTTTGAACTTATAAAAAAATTAGGTTGGATTCCGGATGTTATTCATTGCAATGACTGGCAAACAGCATTGATTCCTGCATATCTTAAAACCGTATTTAAGGATGATCCGACATTTGCCGGTATTAAAACGTTATTCACAATTCATAACTTAGCATTCCAAGGTATATTTCCTAAAAAGAATTTTGCAAAATTAGGTTTACCCGAAGAATTGAATTCCGAAAAGGGCGTAATTCACAAGGGGAAAATTAACTTTTTAAAAACCGGTTTAATCTTTGCTGATACGATTAGTACCGTTAGTCCGACATACTCAAAGGAGATTTGCAAAAACGATGAATTCGGACTCGGTGTACAAAAAGTTCTGTGTAAAAGGAAAAATGATTTGTTTGGTATTATTAATGGAATAGACGACAAAATATGGAACCCGGAAAAAGATAAAATAATTGCAAAAAAATACACTGTTAAAAATATTAATGATAAAAAACTTAATAAAATTGCTCTCTCTGAAAAATTTGGTTTTCAATATGAAGAAAATGTACCGATTATTGGAATGATATCAAGATTATTTGATGAAAAGGGTTTTGACTTATTTAAAAAATCATTTGCTGAATTTATGAAATTAAATATTCACTTTATTCTTCTTGGTACGGGTGATAAAAAATATCAAAACTTTTTTGAAAATGCCCAGTTAAAATACAGCAATAAATTTTCATCATATCTTGGGTTTGATGATAGACTTGCACATTTAATTGAAGCAGGCTCGGATATATATTTAATGCCTTCAAAATTTGAACCCTGCGGTTTGAATCAAATGTATAGTTTGGTTTATGGAACTGTTCCGATTGTAAGAGAAACAGGCGGACTTGCAGATACGGTTATTAAATACGATGCAAAAACGGGTAAGGGGAATGGTTTTGTTTTTAAGAAATATGATACTGCTGCTTTAATTGCAGAAGTTAAAAAAGCAATTAAAATTTATTCTACCGACCCAAAAACCTGGCTAAAAATTCAAAAGAACGGAATGAAAATGAATTTCAGTTGGATGAGTTCTGCTAAAAATTACGTATCTCTTTATAAAAAGGTTATTAAATAATTTTTAGCATGCAAAAAAAAGCAATATTTTTAGATAGAGACGGTACTATCAACATAGACCCGGGATATCTTGGTGATGCTAACTTAGTTAAATTGTATCCGGGAGTGGGAGAAGGAATTAGGAAACTAAAGGAATTGGATTTTCTTATAATAGTTATTTCTAACCAGTCCGGTATTACACGAAAATTAATTTCTCACCAAGATGTGAATGCAGTGAATAATAAAATAAATCTGTTATTAATGAATGATGGTGCATCTATTGATGATTTTTTTTATTGCCCTTATCATCCTGAGTTTGATTCCGAAGAAAAAACACAATGCCGTAAACCTTCTCCGCAAATGGTTTTTGATGCAGCATCTAAACATGGCATTGATTTGAGTAAATCATTTTTTGTCGGTGATACTGCAAGTGATATTTTGTGCGGAATTAATTCCGGTTGTGAAACTATTCTAATTATGAATGGTAAAAATCAGTCAGAAATATTTTCCTTGAAAAAGGCGAATAAAACACCCAATTTTGTAGCCGATAATTTTTTAGAAGTTTGTAGTTTTATTGAAAAAGAAATTTAATAGGAGATTTTTTGAGATATAGAATATTCATCGTTTTGACAATCCTTACAGCATTCTTTTTAACTTCGTGTGAAAAAGATCCAACAGATGTTGGCAGCAATCTGCTCCCACCGGATGATTTTATAAATTTGGTAACAGTAAACAGTACTACTGATAATTGGTTACAGAATTCGAAATCTTTTCAAGGTGATGCTGAAAATCTTGGAAGATCAAAGATTTTGCTGTTAGGAAATCACTCGGGTATTTCTTCAAGTATTTTGATTAATACATTTATTGTCCTTCCGGACTCTGTTTTTACCGCACTTCAAGCCGATAGTATAATTGTTCAGTCTGCTTGGATGGAACTGCAGCCGATTTATAGTTGGGGAGATACGAGTTCAACTCTTGATTTATCTGCTTATCGAATAAATCAATATTGGCAGCATAATAATTTCAATTCAGATAGCCTAAACCTTTTAAGTTATGATAATAACAATATCGCTTCGCAAGTTCAGGAATCGGATTCTTTGATAGTGTTTAATTTAGACAAAAATATTGTTCAAGGGTGGTTAAATGCCAGAGTTGATACTACATTACCTAAAAATTATGGGTTATTGTTTAAATCAATTGGAAATGACAAGATAATGGGATTTCCTGCTGCAAATGGAATTGAATTTGGGGCATTACCAAAGTTAAGTATTCAAATAGAAAAACCGGGCGAATACATTGATACTTTATCTACAATTGTTATCAGAGAAGATGTCCATGTTGTGGAAGGAGATTTGGCAACAATTAGCTCAGATAAAATATTATTGCAAGCCGGACTTTTGGGACGTGGGTATTTAAATATTGATATGAGTAAAATTCCTAAATATTCTGTTATAAACAAAGCCGAATTATCGGTACATTATGATTCTCTTTTAACTGAATTCGGAACGCCTATATCAGACTCCATTGAGGTTTCATTGTTTAGTGATAGTCTAAATTTACAGATTATTGATAGTACAATTGCCCCGATTTTTCTTATTAGAAATGAGAACTACTTTAAAGGTGATATTCGAACTCTACTCCAGTTCATAATAAATGGGAATCAAAATTATGGATTAAGACTTAAATTATCCGGCGAAGAACGATCAGTTGATAAATTAGTTATTGACGGAAGTACAACGAATATAGATGCAAATAAACCTAAACTTACAATTACATATACTGGTATTAAATAGAAATTATATGAAAATATTAAATAAAATTATACTGTTTGTTTTTCTTTCAATAAATATTTTTGCTTCAGGAGGTTCAATTTATTCCCGTTTTGGCAAAGGCGATGTTTCAAATTTTTATTTTGCCAGGCAAATGGCAATTGGCGGTGGTGGAGCTTCTCTAATTGGTAGTAATAATATTTTTGTTTATAATCCTGCGAGTATTGCAGGAATAAAATTAACACGAGTTGAAACCGGTTTGCGATCTTATGGTAATAATTTAACAACAAACACACAAAGTGTTTATTATTCGAAAACTTTGTTTTCCGGTTTTGCAATGGCTTTACCTATTGAGCGAAGCTTAGGAATAGCTGTATCATTTGGGATTGTACCATTTACTAATGTGAATTATGCTGTAAAACAAAGTATTACAAATTCTATTGGAGATGATTACAATTTGACTTTGGAAGGCTCCGGCGGTATTTCAAAAATATTTCTCGGTACATCGTATCGGTTACCTTTTGGTTGGCTGCTTGGTGCTCAATATGAATATTATTTCGGAAAAATTGATTACACTTCTAAATTAGTATTTAGTGAAACATCTTCTTATAAAAACGCCGGATTTACAAATTCCAACGGACATCATGGTATGGGGGCAAATTTTGGTTTGATTTCTAATGATATGTCGAGTATTTTCGGAAGTGAAAGTATTTCGGATTTTAGAATTGGTGCCTTTTTTAATTATTTTGCAAACTTGCATACAGATTCTACTTTTACAGCAATTGCTTCTGATGGTAGGCTGGATGTTGAAAATGGTTCGGCTTTAACTAAAATACCATACAAAATTGGTATTGGAGCGAGTATAAAATTCTCTAAAGCTTATTTGTTTACTTTAGATTTTTTATATCAGCCATGGTCTCAATATGAAATTTCAGGAATTAGATCGGTTAATCTAACAGATTATACAAAGTATAGTTTAGGTTTTGAATATAAAAATAATTATAGTCGTAATTTGAATTTTTGGGAACGTATTGCTCTTAGAGCAGGTTTAAGTTATGAAAACACGCAATATACTTTTAACGGTGAAGGTATAAATCAATATGCAATACATGCAGGTGTGGGTATTCCTGTTACATTCAGCAATAATTTAGATATCGGTTTTATGGCTGGTGTACGGGGAACGAAAAGCAACAACTTAATTAAAGAATATTTTTACAAATTAGATGTCAGTGTAAGTTTTGGCGAACTTTGGTTTGTAAGACAAGAAAGATAACAATCATAAGGAGTATATTTTGAGAGCGCTAAAGAATTTCATCTTATTTTTAATAGTAACGCTATTTGTATCTTCCTCCGTATTTGGAACATATAATAGTGTCAACACTAAGAATTCAGAATCGGATAGCTTAAAAGTTTATCTGCAGAGGGAATTTAGTTTATTCTATGAATATTATAAAACTAAAGATTATACTAGTGCGGATGACTACGGTTGGGAAGTATTACGAGCCGGACCGGAATCGTATTTAAGATTTCATCCGTTCAAAAAAATGGAAACGATTTTATGGTGGGAACACGACAGCCTAAAAACTATTTCTGACGAGGAAAGAGGTCAAATTGCCGACACTACACTTTATCTTTATAAATTGGCTATAAAATATGTGCCAAAGAAAAAAGGTTACTATCTTGCTAAATCAGCATATATAATGGATACATGGAAGAAAATGCCTGCTGATACGGTTATTAAAGTTTATGAAAATGCGATTGCAGCCGACCCCAATTTACAAGCTGGTTATAAGGATAGACTCGGTTTGCTATATGCAAACAACGCAACTGAAGAAAACGGGTATAAAATAAAAGCTTTGGAATTATATTCGGCTCTCGCTGATGCTGATCCGGACAATGCTTTGTGGAACTCCCGTATGGAAAACCTCGCAGAAAATATAGAAGAGTTGGTAACTATTACAGGGAAGGCATGGGACTTAAATAGGGCAAGCAGTGAAAAAGCGTGGAAATATGCATCAATGGCTATTAGAGCGCAAGATTTTGAAAAAGCAGTTGTACCATTGGAATTTTTGATTAATAAATCTCCGGATGTGGTAAATTATCACAAGCAAATAGCAAAATGCTACGAAAAATTATTTAAAACTGAAAAAGCATTAAAGGAATATAAGACTCTTATTAAATTGGAACCTGATAATAGAGACAACTATTTTAATATTGCTTTGATATATAATAAGATGGAACAATTTTCGGTTGCCCGTTCTTATCTTCATAAAGCATCAAGAGTTAGTCCTACTTGGGATTTTCCGGTTTACTTAGAAGCACAAATTTATGAGCAGGCCGCTCGTGATTGCGGTTTTGAATTTATGGATAGAGTTGTTTATCAGCTTGCTGTAAATACTTATTTGAAAGCTGCACGTATGCACGGACAGCACGCTTCTTTAGCTAAAGAAAGAGTTAAAGCTTTGAAGAATTCAGTACCTCAAAAAGAAGATTATTT
>CAZXDS010000107.1:0-11699 GCA_964639525.1 uncultured Melioribacteraceae bacterium
TCATATTCCCACGATTAAAATCGTGGGTTAATAAAATTTTCGACTTTTCACACAGACTCTAAATGCAACGGAAATTACCGTCTCTTTTCCGAAGGATACTTTGGATAGGAGACGGATTGAAAGAAGAAAAAAGCCATTTGGTTTCCCGCAGCGATTCAGAGTCAAAATTTCTGTAACACAGATTAGTAATCTGTGTTACAGAAATATGGCAAATTTAATCGGAAAATCAGTCGAAAGCCGGATTCGGTCTTTGCCGAAATATTTTTTAATATACTCTTAACGTGTTGTTTTTTGTAATCTTAATTTTGACCCCGAACCGCTGGTTTCCCGATACGGATTTGCGATAGCCATTTATTTCACTTAACTTAACAACCTTGTATTGAAATGTGGGTATAACGCAAATATTACTTTCGGGGAAAACTCAATATTTTCCCATTTGTTTGAATCTTGTCTATCTTTCTTTCAAAACAATTGTTGCTGTATTAACTTTTCCATTTCTAACAAACTCAACAGATACACTATCACCGGGTTTATGTTTTTTCAGCAAATTTGAATAATCTCTCAGATTAGATATTGCTTTCCCGCCGAATTTTGTAATTATATCACCTTTTCGCAACCCGGCTTTTGCAACCGGTGAATTCGGTACTACTCCGCTAAGTTTAACTCCAGTTCCTGAAAAAGCAAAATCCGGGATTGAACCTGTGCTTACTCTACGTCCGGATTTACTCTTTTTTTCATTTGACTTGGAAATCGTACTTTTATTTTCAGTTCCGGTAAAAGGCATCGGTTTGCCTCTTTCGGTTAAATATTCAATTGCTTCCTTGGCTGCGGTTGCAATTTTTACCATTCCATCGGCATCAATTTTATCGGCAGTGTCGGTAGGGCGATGGTAATCTGTGTTTGGTCCGCTGAAAAACTGTACGGAAGGAATACTATTTTTCAAAAAAGAAACCTGGTCACTTGCGTCTAATTTTTGAGTTACCATATCAATGCCAACGCCGGTTACATATTCAATTCCCATAAAAATAAATTTCCAATCTTTTGCCGAATCACCATTGAGAATCAAAAGTTTATTGCCGAATAATCTGCCGACTGTGTCAAGATTTAAATCGGCGAATATTTTATTTTTCGAAAAAGGTTTGTAATTATTTACGAAATAATTAGAACCGACAAGACCTTCTTCCTCGCCGGTAAATGCGACAAAAATTAACGTGTGTGCCGGTTTTAGTGAAGTGTTCAGAATTTTAGCAAGTTCAAGCATAACTGCAACACCGCTTGCATTATCGTCAGCACCGTGATGTATTTTCCCTTTGTCGCCTTTGTGAACATCTGGCCAGCCAAGCCCAAGATGGTCATAATGTGCGGAGACTACAACTGCTTCATTTTTTAATTTTGCATCATTACCGGGAATAACGGCAATGATATTTTTTAAATGAAATTTTATCCCTTTAATTTCCGTATTCCAAGTTTGAAAATAAGTGCCGTTTTCTCCGCCGGGTTGTAAACCGTATTTCTTAAATTTCTCAGCAATAAAATCTGCCGCTTTGTTCAATTCCGGTGTTCCCAAACCTCTTCCTTTAAGTTCGTCGGAAGCTAAATACTTTACAGTGTTCAGCATTCTTTTAGCAGAAAATACAGGAGGCAAATAAGCGAGAGCTTTTCGCTTTTCAAATTTAGGATGCAGATATTTTGCCGATTTGTCAAGTACAGCAATTAGCGGAGATTCGGTTACCGTCCATTGACCTTTAGCAATGTTTGTTGGCTCGTTGCCCTGAAATGCGAGATAACTATATTTGCCGTAATGCGGAAGTTTACGCACAAGACCGGCAACAGCTTCCTTCTTTCCGATTTTTAAGAACAAAACAACCTGTGCGGGATTGTTTTTATTTTTTACGGAAAAGAAAAAATCGTTTTGTGCAGTCGGCAATACGGTTCCCGCAAGTTTTACGGAATCTGTTGAAATATGTGAGTTGTGTTTTGCCAATTGAATATTAAATTTATCAAAATATTTGTTGTTTATGCCGAGCAGAAAAACGGTTTTGTCTGCGGGAAGTTTTGAGATTTCATCACCGTTTTTAATTTCAATTTTACTGCTGCTGCCTTTTATCCATTCATCTGCAAAATTTTTGTAAAGCGAATATAATTTATCAGTTTTATTTGGGAGAATAATCAGCATGCTTTTAGAGCCGTATGCTTTTGAAAATGAAGCCGGAATTTCACGCGGATCAAGTCTGCGGAAAACATCAAACTGCGGGTCAACAAATAATGTGAGAGGCTTATTTCTCGCTGACAAACTGAATTTGGTATCCCTGTCTTTTGAATGAATAATCATTGTTTTAGTGCCGAATTTATCGGCAATAATAATTGGAATATCAATAGTAAACGGTTTATCTTTTTGAGTTTGAATAATATCAAATCTTAAATTATAATTTTTATCAACTTTTTTAACATGAACATTCTTGAGCTCAAGCTGCGGGGCGCCCTTTCTATTAATCCATTGTTTAAAATATGCTTTGTAGTCTTTCCCTGTTGCATCTTCAAAAGCCTTTTCAATATCATCAAAAGAAGCTACTTTGAATTTATTATTTCTGTAAAATATTTGAAAAGCCTTTTTAAAATTGTCATCGCCGACTTTACGGCGAAGCATGTGATACATCATCAAAGTTTTTCCGTAACCGATTGCTTCGCTTGCACCGTCATAGCGAGAAACAAATTTAGAAATTGGGAAATCATTTTTATCGTTCACATAATCCGTAAAACGCTGCAAAGTACCTCGTCTGTATTCAACACCTTGCCCGCGTTGTTCTTTGATTAAATGATCTGCCATATACGCAGTTAAACCTTCGCACCAATTACCTTTTTTAAAATCGACATAAACACTGTTTCCCCACCAATTGTGAAGCAGTTCATGAGGATATGACGAATGCAGAATAAAAGGGAAGCGGATAATTTTTTCTCCGAGCAAAGTAAACGAAGGCATTCCGTAACCGGTTTCCCAAAAATTTTCAACCAACGCAAATTTTGAATAAGGATATTTCCCGATTAATTGTCTGTCCATTTCCAAATACTGTGCGGTTGTTTCAAGATATTTATTTGCAAGGTTTTCATCGGGTGTGCGTAGAAAAGCCATTGCAGTAACAGCTCCGGCTGCATAGGAATATTCAGTGAATTTAGCTGCTATTAAAAACACTTCTTCCTGCGGAGTATTACATTCCCATTTATCAATATGAAATTCATTTGCATCTTTGTTTATAGTCCGTTTCCCTTGACTAACCGTCTTCCAATCTTTGGGACTTTTAACAGTCAAATTAAAAGTAACAAGTTCATCTCCAAAAGAAGGAACCCAATAAGTTGAGCCGGCAAGAAATACTCCGGGTTTATCAATTATTCCTGGAGATTGACTAAAACCGCGCTGGTAATTTTCAGCACTTTGTTCAATAGGGGAATCTATAGTTCCCTTGTAATGGATTGTAAATGTTAAATTATTTTTTACATTCGCAAGATGTGTTACTTTGTATTTAATCAGTTTCAAATTCCCGAAAGTTTCGTCTCCTTCTCTATCCATGCCTACATCTTTGGCACTAACTAATTTTTTTTCAAAACTAAGTGTAATGTTTTTTGATTCTGCTTCGGCAATCAATTTTTGATTAAGAAGAAATGTCATCCCTCCTTTTATCAATTCGGTTGGAATTGTTATCTTATCAGTAACATCAATAAATGATTTTGCGGGTGAAAGGCTCACGCTGATTTCGTGATGAATTGTTTTAGTTTGAGCAAATAATAAGCAGGAGATGAGTAATAATGGTAAAATTAAATATTTGAAATTCATAATTGTTTAATCCTTAAAAGTTAAATATAAAATAATGATATAAATTATTTATATTGAAAATCATTCTATAAAATCCTCTTTTTGAAATGAGAATTTAGATTTGCTTATAATTAAAACAATAGCCAAAACTATTTCGTAAACTGTAGATTAATAAAAATTTTCCTTAATGATAAATAAAAAATTTAAGTACATTCTAAAGTCTATCATATTCTTCAGGTTCTACATTTGGTATTTTAGATATAGCACTTTTATATTTTTTCTTATTTGCACGTTTAGAACGCATTTCTAAATAATTAAGTGTAGCGAAAGCAGAAACCTTTTCAGTAGCCGCACTTGCTATAAATTGATTAATCGATATGCCTTCTTTTTTAGAAAACTCTTTGATTTTTTTGTGTAAAGAATCGGGTAATCTTAAACTTAATGTGCTCAATTTATATCTCCTTTATTATTTTCAGAAACTCTTTCGGTGTAATAACTTTTAGTCCAAATTTTTCTACTCCTTTAAAATCTCTTACATTATATGTAATAATAAAATCGCTCTCGGACTCTATTGCTAATTCCAAAACAAAATCATCTTTGGGATCACGCAAAAAAGGACGCCATAAAAAATATATTTGGCATTTATGTGACCATTGGCACATCATATCCAAAATAGAATCTATCTCGGAATTCGTTAATGTAATATTGCTTGAACTTCTTTTAGCAACACATTCATACTCAAATAAAAGTGCCGGAGAAATATTCAGTTCAAATTTGTTCCTTTGAGTATCAAATAATAATTTATAAGATGCTCCTAATTTTGATTTTAAAGAACTTATAAAAACATTTGTATCAACAACTATTTTATACTTCTTTCTCATATTTATGGTATTATATGTAATACTTAAATAAAAGTCAATTATTTTACAAAAATCTCAACCGGATTTTCAACATCAAGATATTTTTTTGCTGCTTTTTTAACATCTTCCAATTTTACGTTTTTTAGTTTCGTTAAAAAATCGGCATCGTAATTAATATCATTATCAAAATAATACGAATGCCCGAGATAATATGCTTGATTCACGCTTGACAGTCTGCGGAACATCATTCTGCCCAAATACATGTTCAGTGATTTCTGTAAATCTTTTTCGGAAATTTTTCCAAGAATTGAAGTTTTGAAAAATTTTGGGAATTGCAGAATAATTTTTTTTACATTTTCCGGACGCGTTCCCATGTTTATATAAAACATTGCTTTATTTCCAATTGTGTTAATACCCGCACTCATTCTATACGCAAGTCCCTGCTTTTCGCGAATATCAAAAACAATTTTATCACCGAGCAATAATGACAAAGCTTTCAAAACCGGTTTTTCAGTTTTATTTATTTTCTTTTGATAGCCGAAATAAAGATAAGCCTGCTCCCCGCCGCCGGTAGTATCGATAGTAGTAGAAATATTTATTTCGTTGTATTGCTCGGTATAACCCGCGCCTGTAAAAAGTTCTTTGTTTTTCTCTGATGAGAAATTTGAAAAATATTCATTTATTTTATTCGGCATTGTCGGGGCAACTACCGAAATAATCATATTTTGCGGACTGAAATAGTATGTACCGAACTCAAGTAAATTTTCGTACGATAACGACTCTTTTTTAGGAGTGTATTTTTGAGGTGTGTATAAAATTTTGTTTAAAAATTTATTAAATAATTTCTTTGCTTTATTTCCGTGCGACATCATTGACGAATATGAAAAACTTTTCTTCGCTTTTTCGTACTCTGCTTTTGACGGCACAAAATTTAACATTTGATTATTTAAAAATTGAATAGCATCCTTAACATTGTTTGCCAAACCTTCAACACGAATATATCCAAATGCCGGATCAAGATAAATATTATCCATCGGAATGTAAGGATTATCATTTACCGTAAAAGAAAATCCGTATTTAATTGCTTCTTTTTCAACTGCAGGTGATTTCATTCTTTGCCCAAAAGCATCGTTCCAATATTTTCCTGCATCTTTCCCGAATTTTGATTCGTATGCGGATTTATATTTTAATAAATAATGAATTGCGAGCAAGTTACTTTGCGGCGCTTGCTTAACAATTATTGTCGGTTTTCCATTTTCGCCGGTAAACAATTTTGTTGCAGATGAAAGCATTCCCATTTTTTTATCCTGAGATAAAAACGGTTGTTCAATTATTGAAGTATAAACATTTGAAAGTTTTAATGATTTAAGCATATCGTTGGCAGCCGTATAATTTTTACCGCTGTACGAACTAATTACCGATTCAATTCCGAATTCTGCAAATTGATCAGCATTAAAAATACCAAACATGTGCGGTTTTTCGGTGTTCTTGTAAAAACCGGTTTGTGCTTTTATTGCTTCACTTTCAACTGTTTCCTGTGTCGCGGCAAAATGAAAAGCAGATAATTGATTTGTTAACGTACTGCTAAGTTCATCATAATTTGCGGGTTGAGTTAATACAAAATTTGCCGTTAAAAAGTTACCGACAGGTGAAGTGTTTGTCGAAAATCGAAGATTTTTAATTACATTAGGAAATTGTTTATCAAGATTATTTTTTAATTCTTCCAATTTCCTGCCAAGCGATTCTTCGAGCAAATCATAGTATTCATGTAAGTTACTGTTCGGAAGTTGATAAAATATTGAATATTGTAAATTTTTACCTTTATAAAATTTATGATACAACTTTTGAATATCGTTATTTAAAAAATCATTTTCAAAACCGGTTGACCATTGTGGTAAATTAGGATAATTAACATTGCCCGGTTTTTGAATACCATAATATTTTTTTAACATTTTGTGCATTTCGGCAAGGTCAAAATTGCCGATAACATTTATAATCATATTATTCGGTACATAATAATTTTTGTAAAAAGTATATACATCATTACGCGACATATTTTTTATGGTTTCGTAAGTGCCGAGTGTAGGCAATGAAAGAGCGTGCCCTTGAAATAAAACAGAGTTTGTATTTCGTTCAATTTGCGATTGTGGATTTGCCAGCGTTTTAGCAATCTCTTCAAGAACAATTCCTTTTTCTTTCTCAAATTTCTTTTCCGGCATCGTGGAATTAAAAAGCATTGCGGATTGAATTTCCATTCCCTTCCCAATATTTTCGGCGGGTGTTACCATCATAAAATTTGTGTAATATTCCGATGTGTTTGCATTATTGTATCCGCCGATTAAATCGGCCGCATCGTAAAGTTCTTTTTGTTTCATAGTGGTTGTGCCGTTGAACAAGAGATGCTCAAGCATGTGGCTCATTCCGCTTGTAGCAAAAGTTTCATAAGCAGAACCGACTTTTACCACAGTATTAATTCCCACCATTGGAATATTAGTCTTTTGAATAAGCAGCACTTTAACGCCGTTATCAAGCTGAAATATTTCAACACCTTTGGGTAAATCGGATTTGTTTTCGTTGGCATAAATAATTGATAAAAATAATGTGCAAGTAATTAGAAATGATAGTTTTAGTTTTTTCATTTTGCTCCCCAAATTTTGTTTTTATGATGATAACCTAATAATCAGTTAGGTAAAAACCAAATGTAAGATGTTTGTTATTAACCTGGCTTATATCAATTAGGAAATTATTAACCTGCATATTTTATACTTTGGTGTTTGAAATATTTAATTACTCTATCTGGTTTTCTTTGCAAAAGTTTCATGTGTGATTGCACATTTTTTTTAAGTTGCTCGTCATTTTTTTGCATCACTTTTTGAGACAAACCATATTTTAGGTCACAATTCAGATACTCAGCATGATTTCTTTCCGGAGAATTAAGAGGGCAAGAAAAACAGTGCTATTTTAGATAGTATTTTTTTTACCCATTGTTTTACCTGCTTGCTATGATGCACCTTAAGATTATTGAAAATAAGGTATATTTTTTTCTTTTTACCGTTAGTTAGTCTAATAAGAAATGAGTTCATTCTAAAAAGTAATATTTTGACTAACCCACGACTTCAGTCGCGGGGAAACAGACTAAAAACGAATTTCCCCAAACGGACTTTAGTCCGTTTGGGGCTTTTTAGAGTGGACTCAGAAATTTTATTAATATTGCCGAGTTCATACTGTAATTTGGAGTCCGTTCAAAAAGAATAGCGATTATTTTAAGCCGAGCAAATCCGAAATGATGATTAATTGTCGCATAGAAAATCTCAAAGAATTAATGAAAGTTCTAAAAGCCGAAGGTGTTGAAATAGTAGGGGAGATTGAAGAATTTGATTATGGAAAATTCAGATGGATAATAGATTCCGATGGAAATAAAATCGAGCTATGGGAACCGGTTGTTCCATTTGCAACATAAAAAAATCCCTTCCGAAAAGACGGAAGGGATAATATAAATCATATTGCATACATTTAAATTTAACTAATTAAAACTATAGCGGACACCAAACTGCATTTGCCAGCGGGATAAAATATTCGGATCGCTTACAAAGGTTTCCACACCGTTTCCTTTATAGTTAAATACCGGTGCTCCACTTGCATTAAATCTTGTTAATTGCAAAGGAGTTGTGGCTGCCGCAGTCGCAACTTTACGAACGCCCCAGCTTGAATTGATAAGATTCGGGACATTCAAAATATCTAGACTAAGTTGGATTGTATGTTTTTTTGCACCGGAGAAAAATGAAATATCCTGCAATATTTTTAAGTCCATAGTCCAATACCAAGGATTTAAAGCAGCGGATCTATCTGAAATTTGTCCTCTGTGTGAACTTAAATAATCATCTTGATTTACAAATGCGTTAAATCTGTCCCACTGAGTTTGAGCTGAAACATTATTTCCATTATCATCAGTATAAGAATCAAAATTAATTTCATTCTGATTATTCGGGATGTAAATAAGATCATTACCGGCAGAACCGTCACCGTTAACATCACCGGCATAAGTAAATGAGTATCTGTTACCGCCGGCTCCGGCAAATCTGTTTCCTTCGCCTACTTCCAAAAACAATCCGAAACTTGTAGCAAAATTATCCGACCATTGTTTTCTATAAGTTGCAGTCGCAACAATTCTATGTCTTTGACCAAACTCAGAATCACTTAATTGCGGGTTGTTCGGGTCACCTTTAATAGGATTACTGTTCCAAAGTACGCTTGCAATTTCAGTTGTTTTCATCAAGTTTTCAGCTTTTAGATAATTGTAGGATATACTTGTATTTAAACCATTATCAAAATGTTTACGCAATTGAGCTGTAATATTATAATTAAAGCCTTTATCTGAATTATCAATTACAAAAACTCCTGCGCCGTCAGGATTTAATTCATGATTGCCTGTAGAGTCGGAATAATAGGGTCTTCCATCAGGTAAAAATCTTTGAGGAGCTTGAAGATCAGCATTGCGGACATAAACCGAATTAATATCTTTACCATAAATAGCTTCCAAAGTAAAAACCATATTTCCGGGCAATTTTTTATCAAATGCCAAATCGGTAGTCCACATTTGAGGCCATTTAAAATCTGTTGCCATAGCATTCAAATCAAAAGATTGAGCAAGAGTAGAATTATGATCAGTTGGAATAGGATCGGCAGTAGGGTATAAATTAGGATTAGAACCCGGATTTGAAATAACATTACCAATCCAAACAAACGGAAGACGTCCCGTAAATATTCCTGTGCCTCCTCTTAATTGAGCACTTCTATCACCGGTAATATCCCAGTTAAATCCGACTCTCGGTGAAAATAACGGCGTAGCATCAGGTAATTTACTTTGGTCAACTGTTTCGGGTTTGCCATTTTCATCAAGTAAAGTTAAGCTTCTTGAAAACGGGTTGTCAACAGGCTTTGTGTTGTAGATAGGAATATCAACTCTGATACCCGCAGTAAAGCTCAATTGCGGTGTAGCGATATATTCATCTTGTACATAAAATGCTAACTGACCGACATTAATATTTTCCCCTTTGAAAGGACCCGTGCCAATCATTCCTCTAAAGTCAATTGGTCCACCGGGATTAATTGTAGTATCAGTACTTGTTTCCCTGAAAAAATCATCCAAAGAAAAGAAAGTACTGCCAATAGGTCTAACAAAATACGGTAAAAAGAAAACACCATTACGGAAAATATTAAATGAATTAAAAAAATTAAAATTATCATAAGTTGAGCCAATAGTAAGAACGTGATTACCAAGATAATAACTAAAGTTATCAGTAAACTGCCAAACATCCTGATCCAAAATGTTATTACTTGAGAATGGTTCTTCGCCAACTGTAGTGTATGTAACACCATCTTGTGCGATATCAATTGTTGGGAATTCAGGACTAAACGGTTCTCTGAAATCTCTAAATCGGTTGTAGCTTGCAAAAAAACGATTAGAAAAATGTATTGAACGACTGTTTAATTCCAATGCAAAAGAATTCAATTGGTTGTTCATTTTGTAACCGGAATTTTTAAATGGAAGGGAAGTTACATTAGGTCCGCGACCTGAATTATTGGGACTCAAAACAAACGGATGAGGTCCTTTATCGCGACGTGCGTCCATTCTATTATACCTAAAGGAAAGATTATTATTTTCATTAATATTCCAATCAAGTTTGATTAATAATTTTTCATTATTGGTTTCATGTGTAAAACCTTCATAAGGACCAGTATCATAATTATAAACATCTTTCATTCTTTGTCTAATTCTATCCATAACACTTGCTTGTACTCGAGATTCCCCAAATGTAAGATTGCCGTCTTTATCGGCGACAAAGCTGGATGCGTTATCTTCTCTTCGTACAATTTCGCCATTGGCAAAAATGAAAAGTTTATTTTTAATTATTGGACCGCTTGCAGAAATTCCACTTTGATGAAATGATAATTTCGGATCAGCAGTAATATCATTACCGTCAACTTTGTTGCCTACAAAATCCTGATTTCTAAAATAAGTGTATATGGAAGCTTTATACTCGTTAGTTCCACTTTTGGTTACTGTATTTACACCGGCTCCGGTGAAACCGCCTTCTCTAACATCGAACGGTGCAACAGAAACTTGAACCTGTTGAATTGCATCGTAGGGGATAGGTTCAGCATCAGTTTGTCCGCCGGGAGCAGGACCGTCAAGACCAAACGGATTGTTAAAATATGAACCGTCAACTGAAATATTATTAAACAACCAGTTCCTGCCGCCGAAACTGTAATTACCGTCGGCACGCGGATCTAACTTAATTAAGTCTCGTGTACTGCGCTTAACAGTTGGTAATAATTTTACTTCATTTGGGTTAATTGTTGTTTCAGCACCGGTTCTTTGGCTGTTGAGAGTTTGGTCTTTAGTTGTTGAAACGGTAATTTGTCCAATTTCTACCGATTCATTTACCAACTGAAAATCAAGTCTGAATTTTTCACCTATATTGAGTGAAAAACCGCTATCTTCTTGTTTTCTAAAGCCTACATAGGAAACAGTAATTTTATAAGGTCCGCCAATTTTTAAGTTTGGTAAATTATAAATACCGGTCTCTCCGGTAGATGTTCCGTACTGTGTCCCGCTTGGGATATGTACAAGAATAATATTTGCTCCTGGCAAAGGATTCCCTTGAGTATCCGTAATAATTCCGTTCATGGATGCAGTTGTAACACCCTGGGCAGAAAGATTAAGGAATATTCCGGAAAGCAAAAAAATAAAAAAGCTTAGGAATGGAAATTTTTTGATCATTATGTCTCCTGTATTTTAATTATATAATCAGTTAGTAAATGGAACTAAATCTTAAAATTATAATAAAACTGAAACTATTTTTATCAAAGTGAAATTATTTTTTTTGTAGAAAAAAATAAAAATAATTGGATTAATAATAGTAAGAAATAGTTGATTTGCAAAATAGAAATGCCGGATTATTGTAAAATAATATTGGTTCTACCCTTAATGTTGTGGAATTAGTAAATTTGTAATAAAAAGGATAAAA
>CAZXDS010000108.1:0-11685 GCA_964639525.1 uncultured Melioribacteraceae bacterium
TCTGCGACAACGGTTTTTATTAACAAATGTGTTAAGAATCTTTAACTCTGAATCGCTGTCAAATTAGAATGGGTGAGGTCAATTATTTTCGTGCTTAATTATTATGTTAATGAATTTTAAAAATACTTTCTTGTCTCAAAACAAAATGATTCTAATTGTTTTCTGTATAAGCATTTTGTTGGCGTTATTTCCATTGACCAGTGTTTTTGGTTATGAATTTGCTGTAATCCAGGCAATTATCTTAAGTTATATTTTTGGACTGATTGGAATCAAATTTGATTTTTCAAATTGGAACAAAATAAAGCATAAATTTATTTATGAGATTGTTGTACTTCTTACTCTTCCAATTATTATATCTATAATTTCTACAAAATTAAACCAAAATTGTCCTTTAGCTGAAGGGTTCCAATTTTATTTTGTTATTACCATTCCTTCGGCAATATTTGGTTTTGCTATTGGAAATTTTATTTCATCGGTATTGGGGAAATGGAAAAAACTAATATTTACCTTGTTTTGGTTTGCATCGCTTTTATTTCCAGTGGTTGAGATTTATTTTAATCCTCAAATTTATATTTTCAATCCAATTTTAGGTTTCTTCCCGGGTACAATCTATGACGAGGATATTGCAATTAGTTTAAAATTAGTGTCGTATAGAACAATTATCTTACTTTTTACTCTTTTCACTATTTATTTATCAGTCAAAATTCGAAAGATAAAAAAATCAAATAAGGTAATATTATTTTTGGCAATGGGTCTCTCAATTATCATTTTTCTATTTATAATAAAACCGGCAATTGGTTTTGCTGCGGATATCAATTCGCTAAAATCGGAGTTAAAAGGGGAGATTGAAACTCCGCATTTCAGAATTATTTATTCAAGCAGAATACCAAGAAAGAAAATAAAGAATATAGCACTCCATCATGAATATTATTTTCAAGTGTTGTCTTCGGTTTTAGATGATAGTTTAACAGAAAAAATAACTTCGTTTATCTTTTATGATAAGCATGAGAAAAGAGAATTATTCGGAGCAGGAAATGCCGACGTTGCTAAACCTTGGTTAAATCAAATTTATATTACACGGGAGCATTATGATACTACTTTAAAACACGAACTGGCTCATGTCTTTTCCGCGAAATACGGATGGTCAATATTCAAAGTAGCAAAGTGGTTTAACCCTGCAATGATTGAAGGATTTGCTATGGCTCTCCAAAATAATTTCGGTGATTCCGACATAGATTATGTTGCAGCCGATGCAAAAAAGAATGGAATGAATTTGAACATAAAAAATCTCTTTTCCGGCTTTAACTTTTTTGGGCAAACTTCT
Source organism: uncultured Melioribacteraceae bacterium (assembly GCA_964639525.1). Classification (GTDB taxonomy): domain Bacteria; phylum Bacteroidota; class Ignavibacteria; order Ignavibacteriales; family Melioribacteraceae; genus CAZXDS01. The sequence continues at coordinate 1,325 of CAZXDS010000108.1, forward strand.
TCTATTTCATATGTTTATGCCGGTTCATTTATTAAATATCTTATGTATAAATATGGGGCGGAGCAAGTTAAAAAAGTGTACTCTGATATGAATTTTCAAAAGCATTTCAATAAAAATATTACAGAACTTTCAGTTGACTTTGAAAATTATTTAAGTACATTTAATACTACTTCATCAAAGAGTAAAGTTCAACTTTATTTCAAAAGGAAACCGATTCAGAAACGTATTTGTGTGAGATACACAGCAAATAAATTGAATGAAGCGTGGAAACTTTATAAAGTGGGAGCATATTCTCAAGCTGCAAATATGTTTATGCATATATACAAATATTCGGGAGCATATTCGGCTTTGTTGGGTGAAGCACTGTCCTTAAAATCAAATTCTGACGTGAATATTGCTGAAAAATTATTTTATGAAAATTTGAAAAACTTTGAAGGCACTTCTTATTATTTTAGTCTTTTAAAGAATTTGGGTGATATGCAGATTCTCAATAAACATTTTGATTCAGCGGATTCTACATTTGCATTGTTAAAAAAAATGCGACCTTCACAGGATTATTACAATATTGCTTTACTTAGGTTGAAAATGCTGAAAACTGATTCCACAAGTGTTGAAAAATATCTAAAAGGAAGTATATTTGATAAATACAACATTTTAAGAAAACCTAAATTTAAAAATATTAAATTCAATTTAATCCCAATTATTACAATGATATCTGAGCAAATAAATCAAAGGCATGAGGATTTTATTGCAGATTATATAAATATATCTTTTGATTCAACATATTCTTCTGCATATTCGGCTTTTAATTTATCAAAATATGCAAAAGATAATGATGATTTTAATTCTGCAGTTTATTTTGCCGAAAAAGCTTTATTATTAAAAGGCAGAAACGGATATAAAGAAATTCTTAAAGCAAATTTGCAAAAAGATTTGTGGATGAATAAAAATTCAAAAAATTATTATGATAAGATGAAATTTTCAGAATGAGAGCAATTATAAGAAAAAATATTGAGTCATTAAACTTCATTCGTACCGCAACTGAAGTCGCTGCTTTTTTGAATGTAAAAGTTTTTATTGTCGGCGGGTATGTCCGTGATGTGATTCTTAACAGGAAAAGCAAGGATATTGATTTTGTTGTTGTAGGAAATGGTTTGGAATTTGCCGAAGAGCTTGCGAAGCGGTTAGATGTTAAGAATATTTCAATATTTAAAACATTTGGGACTGCACAATTTGTTTACAATTCAACTGAGCTTGAATTTGTCGGGGCAAGAAAAGAATCATACAAGCATAATTCCAGAAATCCGGAAGTTCTGCCCGGCACACTTGAAGACGATATTAATAGACGAGATTTTACAATTAATTCTTTTGCCGTATCAATAAATAAAGAAGATTTTGGAAATCTAATTGATACATTTGATGGGCTGCATGATATTAAAAATAAGATTATTCGAACTCCTTTAAATCCGAAAATAACTTTTAACGATGACCCGTTGCGAATTATGCGTGCAGTCCGTTTTGCTTCGCAGTTAGGATTTACAATAAATGATAATTTATTAAAAGCGGCAGAAGAATTGGCTCCGAGGCTTAAAATAATATCTCAGGAACGGATAACAACAGAGTTCTTAAAAATACTCTCATCGTCTAAACCGTCAATTGGATTAAAATACATGTTTCACGCAAAAATATTGGATGTTATTTTCCCTGAATTATCGAAGCTTTCCGGTGTTGAACAGAGGAAAAATTTCCATCATAAAGATGTATTTTTCCACACTTGTGAAGTTGTTGATAATATTGTGGGTGAAACTGGAAATATAGATCTAAATGATAAACTAATATGGCTGCGTTTTGCCGCCTTGGTTCACGACATTGCCAAACCGAAAACGAAGAAATTTGTTGAAGGTACCGGTTGGACTTTTCACGGGCACGAGGAACTCGGGGCAAGAATGATGAAGTACATTTTCAAACGGCTAAAATTGCCGCTTTCTCATCTTAGTTATGTGGAGAAATTGGTGCGTCTTCATTTGCGACCAATAGCTCTTGTAAACGAACAAGTTACGGATTCGGCAATAAGAAGGTTAATTGTTGCTGCCGGTGAAGATTTGGATGATTTAATTACATTGTGCCGTGCTGATATTACAAGTAAAAATCCGAACAAAGTAAAAAAGTATTTGAATAATTATGAAAGAGTAATGCAGAAAGTTTTTGATGTTCGGGAAAAAGATCAACTCAGGGCATTTCAATCACCGGTTCGTGGAGACGAAATTATGAAAATCTGTGGTTTACCGCCGTCAAAGAAAATCGGTGAATTAAAATCGGCAATTGAAGAAGCAATACTCGACGGCAAAATCGGTAATAATTATGATGAGGCATATCAATATTTGCTGAAATTAAAAGATGAAATGTTATAATAATTAGAAAATATCTTGTTCGCTTTGATTAGTACTATGACTTGGAACAGTATTGTTTTTTTATGTTTTATCAGTTTTCAAAATTACAATCATAGTCAAAACTTAGAATAGTAGTTTCTTCAACTGTTTTTTTAACTTTGATTTATATTTTGCCGATTGTTCAAAGATTAAATCCGCTTTCAAAAAGTCTAAAAGTCGAACGTCCCTAATATCGGTTTGAATTAAAATATCCGGTTTGCTGACTTTGAGTTTTTCATTTATTATTGAATGCTGCATAATTTGGAAGGATGAAAAGAAAATATCATAAGCTGGCGGCATTTCAATCATTGATTTTATTTTTGAGTTAGAAAGAACATCTATTGCAACAATAATATCACAATCATTTACAATAATATCCCAAGGTAACGGATTTACCATTCCTCCATCAACGTAGTAATTATTGTTTATTTCAACTGGAGCAAGCAAGCCGGGTAGAGAATATGATGCTTTTAAAGCGGGGAGTAATTTCCCTTCATCAAAAATAGATTGCTCTTTTGTTAAATAATTTGTTGCGGTTACTTTTAATGGAATTTGTAATTCTGAAAATTCACTAACTTGAATCTCATCGGATAGCAATTTTAAGAATTTATTGCCTTTAATAAACCCGCCTGTTCGGAATTCCAAATCAACGAAATCAATTGCACGCAAAAATCGGGACTTATTCAAAAAATCTATGAATCTGCCTGATTTATTTAGCACATTTTTTGTAAATGATTCTTTAATTTCAGCGGCAGATTTTCCTGATGCATAAACTGCACCTATAATTGCCCCAACGCTTGTACCGGAAATAATATCCGGTTTAATTCCGAGTTCGTCAAATGCTTCAAGAAGAACAATGTGTGCAAGTCCTCGTGCTCCTCCGGAACCGAGTGAAAGTCCAATCTTTTTCATTGAATATCTGTTGGAATTTCTTCAATTATCGGCTGTAGTTCAATTTTCTTAGTCGCTTTTTTTAATTCTGATTTGGCTTTTCCTGAAACTCTTAAGGAGTAATAAATATTAACCAAAAACGTTATTATTAACAATCCATATACAGCAATACTAATTTTTAGAATAATATTTTCAAAGCTTGTTATTACGGCATTATTTTTCAGCATGTTGTTCAAAACAAAGTAATCCAATACTAGCCAGGTTATTGAAAGTATTATTATTATAACTGAAATAAAAACGGAAACTCTCAGTTTCCCAATTAGTTTATCCATCTTTTCCTCAATAATTTTGAATATAAAATACCAAAATTAAATCTCAACTTGAAATACGGAATCAATTACAGTTCCGTCAACCCATTTAATAATTGCAATCGGTTGCTTCTTATTCACTTTTGGTTTATCCGGTTTGCCTCCGCATATTTCATTTACTTCGGCGTAAATCTCTTTAATTGTGCGAATAGGCAGAGTAGATTTTTTGACTGCTTTTAACAAATCTTTTCTTTTCGGATTTATTGCAATTCCACGTTCGGTTACTATTACGTCAATCAATTTACCGGGACCTACAAGTGTTGTAACTTCATCAACAATCACCGGAATTCTTTCTCTAAATGATGGGATAGCAAGAATTGTTGTTTTGGCAAACAGAGCATTCTGCCAGCCTCCGATTCCGTGCAACAAATAACCGTCGGAATGTGTAACAACATTAGCGTTAAAGTTCAAGTCAACTTCAGTTGCACCAAGTACCGCAGCATCTACGAGAGAAGCAAAATTTCCCTTGCCGTGATAATTGTAGCTTGTAAACGGACTTGTATTCAAGTGATTTGCATTTTCCCGCATTGAACGTACACCTTCCAAATCGAATGTTTGTCCGTCTAAAATATAATCCGTCAAACCTTCCTCAAGCATTTCCACAAGATATTTTGTGCTTCCGCCGCGAACAAAACGGGCTTTTAGATTTTGCTTTTTCATTCGTTCCCGAAGATAGACTGCAAATGCTAAATTTATACCGCCGGCACCGGCTTGAAATGAGAAACCGTTTTTCATAATTCCGGCATCTTCAAAAAACTGTGCAATGTATTCCGCAATCAATAATCTGTCGGGACTTTTCGTAACCTGTGTTGTTCCGGAGACAATTTTACTCGGATCTCCAACGGAATCAACAACAACAACCGAATCAACATTGTTGCCCTGAATTTGCCAAGGCGAACAGGGGAATGGGATAATATTATCAGTAACAACAATCACATTGTCGGCATACATCGAATCGGCAAGAGCAAAGCCAAGCAAACCGCATGCAGCGGGACCTCTATCGCCGGTAGCATTACCGAACGAATCGGCAGTTGGCGCAGCAATTACCGAGATATCAATATGCACTTCGCCGTCCTGAATTGCCTGCCATCTTCCACCGTGCGACCGCAGTACTCCAAGTCCTTTCATTTTACCAAGCGAAGCGTAACGCCCGAGCGGTCCGTTCATTGAGCCTTCGATGTGATGAATTGTTCCGTCTTCCAAATATTCCAACAAAGGTGCGTGAACCGGAAAAGATGCACTCGGAAACCAGCGAATGTTTTTTATTCCCATTGATTTAATTGTATCGAAAAGTAAATTTGTTACTTTGTCTCCATTCCGAAAATGGTGATGTGTGGAAATTGTCATTCCGTTTTTAATGCCGGCTTTAAGCAAAGCGGCTTTTAGATTTTTTACTGTTTTGTTTCCATCTAAAGGGAAATCGGCACAGCTTTTAATCGGTGCTCCGATTTTGCTTCCTTTCGGTTTGTATTTACCAACGCCCATAAATGGAATTTGCTTCTTTCCGTTCGCAGTAACCGGAACCAATCTTCCGGCAGCATTCTTTATTAGTTTCATTATTTTAATTGTTTAATTGTTTATAGATTACATTTTTACATTATATTTTCAATGAATTATTCTTTTAATTTATTGTTTGTTTATTTTATTAAACTGTGTATTGATTTTGGTAACTTATTTAATTCGGTAAAAATGTATTCGTAAGTATTCTTATCAATTAAATTTCTTCTGAATGCTTTTTCGTTCCAATCAAGTGATTCATACATTGAACCATAAGCAATTCTGTAGAACCGGATTTTATCTTTTTTCCCAAATCTGCCGAACCCTTCGGCTATATTTGCTGAAATTGAATCGGCTGCATTAACAAATTGTGCCCCACAAGTTTTTTTGGCAAAATAGTCCCACTTAATAATATTATCCCATAAATAATTACTTAATTGAAAAGATATTTTATAAGATTCAATATCATTTAATTTTAAATATTTTTTTTCAGAATCCATAACAAATTCCTATTACAAAATTATAATTAAAGTAAAACATAAAAGTTATAACTGCAGTATTTATTTTCAATAAGGGAATCAACAATTTAGCAATTAAACAATTTAACCATCAGGGAAGTATATTTGCTAACCTTAAAATATTTTCAGCTCTTTTCACAACCGGAGCATCAATCATTTTACTGCCGATTGAAACAACGCCAAGTCCTTTCTTTTTAGCTTCTTCAAAAGCGTCAACAATTTTTTTTGCTTTTTCAATTTCCTTTTCTGTTGGAGCAAATGCTTGATGAACCACTTTTATTTGTCTCGGATGAATGCAGCCTTTTCCCTCGAAGCCCAAACCTTTTGCTTCCAAAACGCTTTCACGCAAACCTTTCATATCCGTTACATCAGAAAACACCGTATCAATTGCTTGAATGCCGGCGGCTTTTGCTGCGTTTACAATTACACTTCTTGCGTAATAACTTTCTCTTCCTTCGTTTGTACGTTCAGTTCCGATATCGGCAGTGTAGTCCTCCAAACCGATTGTTAAAGCACAATTATTTTTAGAAGCGGCTGCAATTTTAAAAGCATTCATTATTCCCAAAGCACTTTCAATTATCGGCATAAAATATATTTCGTTTTTAATATTGTTTTCTTTTTTTAATCGGATTACTTCGTTTTCAACATCAATTATATTTTGTGCCGATTCACATTTAGGAATTAAAATAACGTGAACATTATTGGGAACGATATATTTCAAATCGTTTAACCCTTTTGGTAATTGGTTGATACGCACCATTCGTTCCGCACCGTAAAAATTGGTTGCTCGCAATGTATTTCTAACCAACAATTGGGCAGCATCTTTTTCTGCAAAGGCAACACTGTCTTCAAGGTCAAGAATAATTCCGTCCGGTTTATGAAGCCCTGCATTCGGGAAAAGTTTCGGAGTATTACCGGGCAAATAAAGTCTGCTTCGCCGCATTCTTTCTCTATAAGTCTTGTATTTATTTTTCTTGTTGAATTCAGGTAGAAATTCTTTCTGTTTATCGGGAAATGCTCGTTTCACGGCAAGTTCAAAACGTGCAGTTAATGTTTCAGGCAGAGCACCAAAGTCATTTATTAAAATATCGGCATTTTTTATTTCAAAAAACTCACACATCCGAACAATTGTGTTTTCGATTGATTTACCGTACATTGAACTGACTTTACTTTCTATTGTAATATTTAAGCTGCCGGAGTGTTTTGGTTTAAATTCAATGTAACAATCAGAGTGAAGTTTTACATCATTCGAACCGACAAAAATTATTTTGTTCATAAATCACTATATTTTTATTAATTAAAAATTAAATTTAACTACTTTTTTATTTGTTTCTATTTTTTCAAAACACTTTGCTATGCTGATGAATATCAGCATCCCGAACAATATTTGGGATTCTTCTCCGGTAGCTGCCGGAGAAGAATGACCAGTGTCTTTATAATCAACCTCTTAACAATTACTTTGCTGCGATGGATTTTTTTTTCGCTTTACTGCAAAAGCTAATCAACAGTCAATTTACTCATAAAATCGCGAGTACACATTGATTCACAATTAAGAATCATTTTTTTAATATCAGCCTGTTTTTCATCAGTTAACAAACCTTCGGCAAGACCGCTGAATTTTGCGTCTATATCTTCAATAGTCATAGGTTCACGCGGGTCGCCTTTGGGATACTCTAAATATTCGGAATAATTGTTTCCGTCTATTGTTGAAATAACAACTTTTGAAGGTTGTTTTTCCGGAAACATTTTGTCGAACTCATCCGATGCTTCACCTTTAATTTTGTTTATCACTTCCCAAATTCGCGGGTCTTTTAGTTTTTCATCCGAGAAAGTTGCAGTTGTAATTTTCTTATCAACCACAGCTGCAGCAACGCAGTAGGGAAGTGAGTGATCGGCAGTTTCCCTTGATTCCGGCTTGTATTTATGCGGGTCAAATAGAATATCAACAGCTCGTGCAATTGCAGTAATTTTTATTTCCTTAATTTGGTCGTAACTAATATTATTTTTTATCACTGCTTTTAACACGGCGGTAATGTGTGTGTGTGTAAGTGCTTCTGTGGGAAATGCTTTCATTCCACATTCCATTATTTTGTAACTTTCCCCAAGTCCGTCGATTAGTTTTCCCACGTTCCAAGTCCATTCCGCCAGTGCTTCCCGCCCTTTCATTTTTACCGGTTCCGGTTTTAGCTCAGCGGCATTCCAGCCCAAAAACGTATCCATAAAACCTTCCTTGCCTTCAAAGACAGCCTCCGTTCCTGTGTAACCTTTTTGTGCCATTAACGCTGCAAAAATTCCCGACTGAACAGCCATTGGATCAACGGTGTTTTTCATCATGGTTAGTTTACCTGCAGTCGGGGCACCGATTGTATGATTATGGACGCCGTTAATTCCAATAGCGTTAACCATTTCATCAACGGACAAACCGAGTAATTTACCGGCAACAACCGGTGAAACAAATTGTGTAAGTGCCGCATGATGCCATTTACGTTCGCGTATTCCGGGTACTGCAAATTCGCAAAGCCGCTGTTCAAATTCGTAAGCAAGTACAATTGCCGTAAGAGTTTCTTCCATTGATGCACCGACGAGTTCAGCCGTATTAAGTGCTGCAGGAATCAAATCGGACGGATGCGAAGGATCTTCTTTCCAGTAAATATCGTTGTAATCCAAAGCTCTAATCATCAGTGAATTAACAAGTACGGCATTTACAGCTGGTATCCTACCGCCGAAACCAATTAACGTTGCCTGTTTTGCTCCGCCAATTTCCGTATAAATATCATGAATTATATTTACATCATTTGTTTTGTAGCCGCCGAATGCACAAGCAATTGAGTCGTAAAGAAAGCGTTTTGCAGTTTCAATCACTTCATTCGGTAAATCTTCAAATTTTAAGTTGACTGCAAATTCCGAGATAATTCGGGATATGGATTTTGACATATTTCCTCTTTGTAAGTGTAGAATATTAAGATAAATAATTGATTATTTATTAATTTTCCCGCAATATTTATTATGATTTTAGTGTAAAATCATAACTTGATTTTTACAAAACTGAATAAATAAACAGATAAATTCATTAAGTAAAAATATGCAATTTACTAATGATTTTAAAAATTATTTAATCAGCAGTTGTAAAATAATGTTCTTAATTTCGGTACAACTATATTTATAATTTTGAAATTATCGGTTTGGCAAAACGTCTTGAAGAAGTTTTTTTACCCGAACATTTCGATGCACAATCAATTCCAAAAACTTCTTCAAGTTTAAACTTTTGCAGCATGTTAGAGACGAGGCTCACCGCTTTGCAATTACATTCCACCGTCAGCGTCGGAGTAAACGCACAATTACATCCGAACTATTAGAAATTAAAGGAATTGGACAGAGCACTGCCGAACAATTACTGAAAAAATTCAAGAGCGTAAAATCAATAAAAGATTTACCACATGAACAAATTGCAAATGTAATTGGTAAATCGAAAGCAGCATTGGTAGTTGAGCATTTCAGCAAAAGAAAGTCCTAATAATCGTTTGATTAAAAAATATAAATTTGAAAAAACTAACTTGAATCAATATAACTATATTTTAATTTTTTCGGGATAATTAAAATTCATATTACTCTGAAACTTTAATAACGCAATCGGATAGGTGTATGGGTGGTTTAATTGGCACGCCTGGAAAGCATGTGTACGGACAACCGTACCGAGGGTGCGAATCCCTCCCTTGCCGCAAAAGTTATACAATTTCTATTTTTCAATATCCTTTTTAAAAATTTTTTCAAAAATATGTCTTCTATCAATTTACATAACCCATTAATTTATCAATATAATTGATTTCTAATAAAATAACTATTCGATATTTTATAGTTTATGACAAGTTAAACACAAGGCACTGTTCACATTTGGAATTTTTAATGCTCTTGTAATTGCTGTTTTCTCACCATTGAAATGATTATTTGAATTAAATCTACCTTCTCCCATTGTATGTATATTATGACAAGACGTACAAACTATTTTACCATCTTCGAGAAGATCTTCCGCAATTGTTCCGCCAAGTCCTGATGGTTCCGTTGAAGGATCTGCAAGATTTTTATTCTTTAGCGCTAAGTAACTATTGTAAATTATTGACACCGGATGATTTTTATGCGATGTATATGAAAATTTCCCCGTCCCCATAAACTGCTTCGCCTTTGAATATACGTTCTTATCTTCCGATGCAATTATTCCGTCGTGGCAGCCCAAGCATAATTTTGTTTTACCTGTCGGAAATCCGCCCTTTTCATGCTCTGAAGTATTACTACTCGTATATGTTTCAAATTCAGTTGTCTTAACTTCGTCTGCCCAAAGTGGTTCGGAAATATTTAACTCCGATGCAACACCCGGCGTATGGCAGGTCATACAATAAGTAATTCCATTTATATCCAATCCGTTATAATTTTTATTTTTTAATTCCGCGTTTGAATATGAATTTGGCAAAATAATGAAAAGACAATAGAAAATAGGAAATAATAAGGTTTTCTTCCTTGAGGTTCCCATATAAAAAGCCTCCCTGCTTTTTTAACTGATTATCGAAAAAAAAGAGAAAAACTTTAATGGAAATTTACTTTTTATGACATGTTAAACACAAAGCGCTATTTGCATTCGATTTCCAAATCGAAAGGGACGGTTT
>CAZXDS010000109.1:0-11652 GCA_964639525.1 uncultured Melioribacteraceae bacterium
GGGAGAAGAAAGTTTAAGTATTTAATTAATGATTTTGTGCCGTCTTCCAAATCAGCTTTTAACGGACGTGAAGTAATGCCTTTGGTTCGCAATGTATTTAATCCGGTATCGTCTGAAAGCCAATCAATTGAATTTATCATAAAATTTATGTTGTCGGGTTGAAGCTGTTGAGCTTGCTGTCCTTCGCCGTTAACTGCAAAATTACCATCACCAATAACAACCATTTTACTTTTAGTATTGTTTACAAAATTTCCTTCGAGTGAAAGTGCAAGTGTAATTTTTGATTGCGGAAAATCAGAACGTCCCCAATTTTTCCCTACTTCAAAAGTTAATGGAATTTGTTTTATTGCTGCTTTGTCCGAAGAAAATGCAAGTTTAGTAACTTTAACAGTCGAATCTTTTCCCGTATAATTTACACTGCTTACAAACGGAAATACAACTTGTTCAATACCTTTTGTTATTGAAAAATCGGCAAAATGTGTTACAATCGGAATGTAAGGAAAGCTAACCGGGGTATTCATTGTAAACATTCCCTGCTGCTGGCGAACCATTACGTTGCTGCATTTTGAGTCAAGTACCAAATTTTTTCCGATTTCGACACCGTATTTCTGCAACCAATGTGCAAGTCCGGATTTTACAGGTTCAGCTTGTCTAGTTTGAAAATTGGCTTTGGCTTTATTTATAGCAAGTAAAAGTCTTCCGCCTCGTCCAAGAAAATTATCCAAATATTTGAAATATTGATTTGGAATTGAATCCGTTGGAGCAATTATAGCGAGTGTTTTATATTTGTCAGGAACTCCGGAAGTATCTGAAAATTGAATAGTAGAAACATCATTCGTTACTGATAGAGCAGCACTTAATTGCTGCATTGCACTTAATGCAGGTTCCCCGTCACCTTGTAATATGGCAAGTTTCGGTTTATCAGCAACAGTTAATTTTTTAATATTTGATGAAAGTTCATATTCAATTGCCGAACCTGGTTGAATAAAAGGAATAACTTCCTTAGAATTTCCATATTGAATTACAGCACCAAGATAAGCTCGCTGTTGTTTTACTTGATCGCGTTCACGAACGTTTATCATAACCGGACGAATTCCACTTTGCTGAGCTTTCTGCTCTGAAGCTTGGTCTTTATTTGGATTCACAAACTCATAAACAACCATTCCGTCTGAACGATCGTTATATTCAGTCAGCATATCTTTAAAATCTTTTCTCACTTTTGCAACATTGGGAGGCAGATTTTCTGAAAAATATGCCGTAATAGTAACAGGCTGATCAAGATTATCAATAATATTCAATGTTGCATTGCTAAGGCTGTATGCCTGATCTGCTGTAAAATCAAGACGAAGTAAAAATCTATCGCCGATAATGTTTACAAGTATAACAATGCCGAGTGCAAATAAAATAGTCGCGTAAAATTTCTTTTTTGTTAGCATAATTTGTTATTCAACTATATTTCTTTTTGATAAAACCGATGCCGCAAGCATCAAACTAATAAATAAAATAGATCCGAAATAAATAATATCTTTCAAATCAATTACACCGCGAGCCATAGAATCGTAGTGTGTGGAAATGCTCAAATAACTGAACAGTTGCCCCATAAATCCGGTTGAACTGCCCGCAAGAACATTAAAAATAATTAAAAAGAAAATTCCTACAAACAGTGACAATAGAAAAGCAACAATTTGATTATTTGTTAAACTGCTGGCAAAAATCCCGATTCCGATTAAAGCACTGCTTAAAAGAACCATTCCGAGATAGCCGCACCAAACGGCACCGTGATCAATTGGTCCTATAAATGAAATAGTAATGTAGTACGGAATTGTTAATGCAAGAGCAATAAGCACAAGATAAAGAGAACTTAAAAATTTGCCAATTACAATTTGCCAATCGGTGATTGATTTGGTTAATAGTAATTCGATAGTTCCGCTGCTTTTTTCTTCTGCAATTGAACGCATTGTAATTGCAGGAATGAAGAAAAAGAGTGTCCAATAAGCAACACCGAAAAACGGTTGTAAAGTTGCCTGTCCGATAAAGAATATATCACTGCCGTAAAGCCACGTGAAAAATCCGCTCATTCCGAGAAAGACAACTATCAGAATGTATGCGGTTAAGGAATCGAAATAAGAACTTAATTCCCTTTTTGAAATAATTAGAATTTTTTCCATAATTAATTTTTTGTTAAATCTCTAAAAATGTCTTCTAACTTAGTTTCAATTGGAGTCATTTCTGTCAGAGTCCAATTGTTTTTTACGCACAATTCAAAAATCGGTTTTCTTGAAGTAACATTTGCATTGCTGCTTATCATAAACGAGTTCTCAACATCCTGCTCGTTAATAGGGTCAACCATTTCTACGGTTTCCAAACTCTGCAAAGCCGAAATTATGGCATCGTTATCCTGCGCATCTAAAATTTGCACCCGCAGCATTTCATTCCCCTTTGCTTTTTGTCTTAAAGATTCCGAAGTTCCATCGGCAACAATTTCACCATCATTTATAATAAGAATTCTATCACAAGTCGCTTCAACTTCAGAAAGAATGTGTGTACTTAAAATTACAGTTTTCTCTTTTCCCAATTTTCTAATCAATTCCCTGATTTCTACAATCTGATTTGGATCAAGTCCGGTTGTTGGTTCGTCAAGAATTAAAACTTCAGGGTCGTGAATAAGTGCTTGAGCCAAACCAACTCTTTGTCTGAAACCTTTTGAAAGTTCACCGATTTTTTTGTGCTTTTCACTATTCAATCCGGTTTCACGAACCATTTCAACAATCCTGTTTTGAATTTTGTCTTTTGGAACTCCTTGAAGTATCGCAACATATTCCAAATATTCTAAAACAGGCATATCAAGATATAACGGATTGTTTTCGGGTAAATATCCGATGTTCTTTTTTATTTCGTCTTGATCAGTGTGAATGGAATAATCACCGATTTTTATATCGCCATTTGATGGAGCGATAAAACAAGTAATTATTTTCATTGTGGTTGATTTGCCTGCACCGTTTGGTCCAAGAAAACCAAGTACTTCGCCTGTTTTTACTTCAAAAGATATGTTGTTTACTGCTTTTTGCGTTCCGTAGGTTTTAGTTAAATTTTCAACAACTATTCGCATTTAATTTATCTTTTTATTTTCAGAAAACTCTTCAATATCTACTTAATTAAATAATCAAGTGCTTATACACAAACATTTTTTTTTAAGTTCCCAAAATAATTATTCTTTTTAAAAAAATTTCAAAAATTATATTAAGGAAACAATTTTACAGGATATGAGTTGGTAAAAATTAGTCGATGCTCAAAATTTTTGTTTACTTCTTTCGCACTAATTATTTACGACTTCGTTTTATTTGTTTTTCTTTGTTTTTTACAAAAATTAATTTAGACCTGCCTTTCGGACTTTCTCGCTGCTCAATCTCAAATCTATCAATAGATTTAATTAATGGTGTCAATTTTTGAAAGCCGTAGTTTCGGGGATCAAAATTCGGTTGTTTTTTTTGCAGCAAACTTCCAACATCACCTAAAAATGCCCAGCCATCATCGTCCGATAAGTCTGTTATTGTTGTAGCAATTAATTTAATTTCTCTTGACGTAATTTTATCAACCGTATCCTTCAGCGAATCTTTTTCATTTTCAGATTGCCTTTCTTTGGATCGATTTTTCAAAATTTCAATGTACACGAATTTATCACACGCAACAATAAACGGGTTCGGAGTCTTTTTTTCTCCAATCCCAATTACCTGCATTCCAGCCTCTCTAAGCCTGGTTGCTAATCTTGTAAAATCACTGTCACTTGAAACCAAGCAGAATCCGTTTACTTTTTCAGAGTACAGAATATCCATTGCATCAATTATCATTGCTGAATCGGTAGCATTCTTTCCGGTAGTATAACCATATTGCTGAACCGGAGTAATTGCATTTTCCAGCAGTAAATTTTTCCACTTTGATAAATTAGGTTTTGTCCAATCGCCGTAAATTCTTTTGATTGTCGGATTGCCGTATTTGGCTATTTCTTCCATCATCTCTTTTACATATGCTGACGGTATATTGTCACCGTCAATTAATACAGCTAAATTTAAGTTCATATTTTTTTCTCTCAATAATGTTTTTCACTATTTAAACTATACTACTTATTGTTTGTTTTGTTATGGGTTGAGTTTTATTCATTTCGATAAATTCATATTGAGTTTTCTCAACGAACAAATCAGCAGAAATAGTTTTTAATTTATTTTTTGTTGCCTCAATTGCCAACTTAGATTTGTCAATCCCAATCCATTTCCTGTTTAATATATGTGCAGATTTTAATGTTGTTCCTGAACCACAAAAACAATCCAATACAATACTATCTTTTTTTGATGATGTTTTAATAATTAAGTCGAGTAGTCCTTGATTTTTTTCAGTTGGATAAGTTGGATATTGAGGGTCTTTAAATTCCCAAATATCTTGAATTCTTTTTCCTTCCCTCTCGTCATAAAATATTTTTTTTCTTGGGTTGCCATTTGACGACCATTCCAATAAACCTTCGTTATCCCATCTTTCCAAAGTTTCAACATCAGTTCTCCAATGTCTCCCTTTTGGTGGCAGCATTCCTTTGAATGGTTTTGAAGAATTACCTTTTTGTGTTTCCCCAGGAGCGTGTATTGGAACAGTAGTGTATCTTCTTCCGTTTTTTCCTTTTTTTGCAAATAATTTAATTCTATCTTCTTCACTATATGGTTCTTTTGGTTCGTTCCAAATGGGGTTATCCGATTTTGAATAAAAAAGTATTAAATCCTTAATATTCCCAAAGCCAATTCTGTTAAAGTTTTTCGGATTGCATTTTATTCTGGTTATGTCATTTCTAAAATTTTCAATTCCGAACACTTCATCCATCATAACTTTAACATAATGACCCACTTTATAATCAATATGCAAATAAATTGAGCCTTTTTCTGACAATAATTTTTTCAATAATATCAATCGTTTTCTTAAATATTCTATAAATTCACTTCCTACAAGTTTATCAGAATAAGCAACTTTTCCATTTTTAGAATTACTAATAGTTGTTGCTCTACCATCAGTTATTGTAAAATTAGCGTTTGTTGCAAAAGGAGGGTCTATATAAATTAAATCAACTTTATTATACAATCCTCTGCTTTTTATAAGGAAATTCAGAGCTTCAATATTATCTCCCTTTATTAATATATTGGTATCCATATTTAACTACTTTTAAAGTTGATATAAAAATTCGCGAAGAACCAATGCACTCATAATGTTGTAATCCTTATACAACTCTGTTATTGATTTGTGCATTTTATTCTGACCTTTTATGTACAGTACTCCATCTAGAATTGCAATTTTTATTGCTTTAACTTTTTTTGTTTCAATTGTTGCTATTGCATCATTAAACTGAGCATTCTGATGTCCACCGAAATCAGTTAAAAATTTGGCTTCGCCAATAACATATTTACCGTTAAACCTTGCAACGAAATCCAATCCCTTGTTATGATTGTAATTTAAATACTCTTTTGCAAAATTCAACATTGCACTATCGCTTGCATCTAATATTGCGTCTTCATTGTCCGAAGAAAAAACATCAATCGGAACCGGTTGAATCCCGAGTGTTTTTTTATTTAACCAAGCTTTAAACATTGGCCCAATTTGTCGATTTGTTTCTTTTGGTTCACTGCAACGCTCAAATATTTTATCAAGACCCATTTCGTATAATCTTCCACAGATGCGGTTGATTGTCTTAGGATTCCTTTCTATAGAATTATTATCCCTTTTAAGATAGGCTATGTAACTATCTTTTATTGGAAACAGATTAAGTTTAATCAATTCTTTAACCAATGAAATATTGTTTCTATTCTTAAAGGCTCTTTCGACATCTTTCCATATTTCCTCATTGATATCTCTAATTCCCTCGGGAATAGTTGGATATACCTGAAACAAGTCATCAAGATATGAGCGTTGATTCGCGTATTCAATACTTAGTTTAGTCCACTTATTCATTCTAAGTTTTTTAATATTTGTAGTTGTGAAAATACAATATAATTAGTTGCTCTCGAAATTTCATTTATTGTTATTGCTCTTTCATAAATAAACCAAAAAATCCTACAAGATATATTTACTCAAGTCTCTGTTTTTAACAATTTTGTCGAGTTTTTCGTTCACCATTTTGCCTGTGATTTTAATTTTTCCATCCGGCATTTTATCAGGAACATCAAATAGAATATCTTCTAACAATGTTGTTAATATTGTGTGAAGACGACGTGCACCGATGTTTTCAACATCCTCGTTAACAATTGCTGCAGTTGATGCAATTTGCTTTATTGCATTCTTGTCAAAGCCCAACTCTACATCTTCAGTTTTTAATAAAGCCGAATATTGTTTTAATAGGGCATTGTGGGGGAAAGTTAAAATTTGAACAAAATCTTCCTCAGTTAAACTTTTTAATTCAACTCGGATTGGAAAACGACCTTGAAGTTCGGGAATTAAATCCGATGGTTTTGCAATGTGAAAAGCACCGGCAGCAATAAAAAGTATGTGGTCGGTTTTAACAACGCCGTATTTCGTATTCACGGAAGTTCCTTCAACAATCGGCAGTAAATCTCGCTGTACACCTTCGCGTGACACATCGGGACCTTGACTTTTTGAACTTCCGGTAACTTTATCAATTTCATCAATAAAAACAATACCGGAATCCTGTACGCGTTTTCGGGCTTCGTTCTGAACCGCATCCATATCAATCAATTTTTGAGCTTCTTCCTGAAGCATCATTTTCCGTGCATCTTTTATTGATGATTTTCGTTTCTTTTTCTTTTTAGGAATCATATTACTCATAATTTCCTGAATATTAATTCCCATATCATCCATTCCAACCGGACCGAAAACCTGCATTCCAACGCCGCCTGTAGTAACATCAAACTCAACCATTTTATCGTCAAGTTCGCCTTTGGCAAGTTTTTTACGCATCCATTCGCGAGTTTTTTCATTTTGCAAAGCTTCACTGTCTTCATCTTCGGGAACATTACCTTTTGGTTTGTGTACCGGCGGAATTAATAAATCAAGAATTTTTTCTTCAACAATTGTTTCGGCTTTTACACGCACATTTTCCGTTTGCTCTGAGCGAACCATATTTACAGCAAGATCCGTCAAATCTCTAATCATTGATTCAACATCTCTCCCCACATATCCGACTTCCGTAAATTTTGAAGCTTCAACTTTAATAAAAGGCGCCCCCGAAAGCTTTGCCAAACGGCGTGCAATTTCAGTTTTTCCAACGCCTGTGGGACCGATTAAGATAATATTGTTCGGCATAATTTCTTCACGAAAAAATTCTTCCGCATTTTGTCTTCTCCAGCGATTACGGAGTGCTATGGCAACTGCTTTTTTAGCACTTCCCTGACCGATAATAAAATTGTCCAATTCTTTAACAATTTGTCTCGGAGTTAATTCCTGCATATTTTTTGTTTTCATTAGTATTCCAAATTATTTTTCAATTACTTCAACGTTAATATTTCGATTAGTATAAATACAGATGTCGGCTGCCGTTTTTAATGCTTCTTCAACAATTTCCTTTGCAGAAAGCTTACTGTATTTAATTAACATTCGTGCAGCGGAAAGAGCATACATTCCGCCTGAACCTATTGCCACAATGTTGTCGTCCGGTTCAATAATATCACCGGTACCGGAAACTATAAAAGTTTTTCCTTCGCCTACAATTGCCAGCATTGCTTCAAGTTTGCGAAGGTATTTGTCCATTCGCCAATCTTTTGCCAATTCAACAACGGAACGGCTTACATTTCCGCGATACGATTCTAATTTTTCTTCAAATCTGCTTAGCAGTGCAAAGGCATCGGCTGCCGAGCCTGCAAAACCGACAATCACTTTACCGTTGTAAAGTTTGCGAATTTTGTTTGTGTTGCTTTTTGCAACAGTGCTTCCGAGTGTTACCTGTCCGTCGCCGCCTATGGCAGCCTCTCCGTTATGAATAACGCCCAAAATAGTTGTTGATCTGATTTTTACTTTTCTACTCAATTTAATTCTCCAAAAGTTTAATTATTTTTCTTTTTAATTCTAAATATTTTATATGGTATAATCATCGGAACGTTTTTTTGATATTCAGCATATTCGGCTCCGAAATAATCCGCAAGTTTTTTCTCTTCATAATAAGCTCCGATAATAAAATAAAGCACGGCAAGAACAAATATTGTGAAAGAAAAAACATTCATTAATGGACGAGCGCCTATGAATATTATTGAAAAAGAATAAATTGGATGACGCGAATATTTATAAGCTCCGTTAAATACAAGTTCCTTTTTTTCATCAAAATCAGCTACATTATATGTTCCGTTAAAATATCTTTTTAATTGGCTGATGCCAAGAAATTCCTTTACATCAATTAAAGAACCTGCCCAAAACATTCCGAATAATCCAAAAATTTGGATATCTAAAATAATAATATCATATGGAAATTGTAAGTCGTAAATCAATTGTGAAGGTCGCGGCAAAAGGTAATAAACCAAACCAAATGTCAGTATCGAAAACAAATTATAAAATAAGCGGTAAAATGCAATTTTATTACCGAATTTGTTTGTTAATATCTCTTTAATTTTATTTGAAGCAAGTATGGAATGTGAATACCCGAGAAGAGCAAATGCAATAATTATTATCAATATATCCGCAAACAAATTAAAGTTCCTTTCGCATTCGGGCAACCGGCAATTTTAACTGTTCTCTGTATTTGGCAACGGTTCTGCGCGCAATGTGAATCCCTTTTTCAATCAGTATTTTTGCAATTTTGTCGTCGCTGTAAGGCGATTTTTTCGATTCGTTTTCAATGATATCTTTAATTAATTCTTTAATATGCTTGTTTGAAATATCACTGCCCGAATCCGTTGCAAGTCCTTCACTAAAAAAATATTTAAGTTCATGAATACCAACAGGACTTTGAACATATTTGCCATTAACAACACGACTGATTGTTGAAATATCCATCATAATTTCATCGGCAATATCTTTGTAAATCATCGGCTTTAATGCTTTTGGTCCGATTTCAAAAAATTCATATTGCTTTTCTAAAATAGACTGCATAATTCTCATCAAAGTATCTCGCCGCTGTTGAATTGAAAAAATAAACCATTTTGCAGATTCAAATTTTTCACGTAAAAATTTATGCGCATCCTTTTGCTGCTGTGAAATTTTTCTTTTTCGCTTATTTACATTCAGCATTTCAAGATATGTTTTACTTATTGTTACCGAAGGCATTGCACGGTCGTTTAACGTAACAACAAAATTA
The DNA here is from genome assembly GCA_964639525.1 of uncultured Melioribacteraceae bacterium. Classification (GTDB taxonomy): domain Bacteria; phylum Bacteroidota; class Ignavibacteria; order Ignavibacteriales; family Melioribacteraceae; genus CAZXDS01. The sequence goes on from CAZXDS010000109.1 coordinate 9,272, forward strand.
TCGCCTTCTTTTTCAATAATAAAGTCCGGCGAAATTTGATTTGCTTCTTCGGATAAAATATTTCCTTCGCCCGGTTTTGGGTTCAGTTTATGAATAATATCAAGAATAGTTCGAAGTGTATCTTTTGAAACGTTCATGTTTTTTTGAATAGCATCGAACCGTTTATTTTTAAAATCCTCAAAATAATTCTCAATCATCTTTTCAGCTAAGTAGGAATAATAAGGATCGAAGGAAGATATTCTCAATTGAATTAACAAGCACTCCTGTAAGGAACGCGCTGCAATTCCGGGCGGGTCAAAATTTTGAATTACATGAAGAACTTTTTCGGCTTCTTCTAAACTTATTTTATAATGTTCAAAAAGCTCAAGTTCCTCAATTAATTTTTTCAAATCATGTTTGAAGTACCCATTTTTACCAATACTTGCTATAATATTTTCACCGAGAATAATATCCCGCTCAGGTAATTTTTGTAAATATAGTTGGTCAAGCAGTCGTTCGTTAAGTCCTTCTTTATCTTTCGGCAGCGGGCGGGAAACTTCTTCACCGTTATTTTGGTTGAATTTTGTATCCTCAACATCACTTTGATTCATATAATCTTCGGCGGAAAAATCTTCCGAATTTGAAGCGGAATCATTATCAAATTCCTCCGAAACGCTATCCGCTTTGTCATCTTTTTCTTGCTTCAATTCAAACTCTTCCAACATATTTTCTTCTAACATCGGATTAAGTTCAAGCTCGGTTTTGATTCGTTGTTCCAATGCAAGCGTGTTAAGCTGCAGCAGTTTCTGATACTGAATTTGCTGCGGTGTAAGCTTTTGTGTTTGCGATAGTTTAAGATTTAATGATAGCATTTCATTTCTTTTGATTTTCTAAAAGTTTGTCTTTCCATTCTTTGCCAAAAGCACGTTCCAACGGAACAGCACAAAATTGTGCAATGTTTAAGTTGGTTTCTTTTCCAAGAGTTAGGGCGTCTTTGCACTCTTCATATTCTTCGTAACGTAAAATAGGACCGCCGAAATCAGAAATTCTTATTGGAAAAAGATGGCACGAGATTGGTTTCATGTAATCTACTTTGCCGGCATAATATGCTTTTTCAATCGCACATTTTGCAATAGAGTTTTCATGATAAACAAAAACACAATCACGGTTATTTACACTTCGTATCATTGCAATTTCTTCTTTCATCTCCCAGAATCCATTCTTCTCAATTTCTTTTTGAGCTTTAACAGGAAGAGAGTCCCAAATTAGCGGCAATAAATCCTCAATAATTTTTATTTCACTTTCGTGAATAGGTGCTCCATACTCGCTTTCCATAGTGCAACATGCCCCTTTGCACTTTTCGAGATCGCAAGTAAACTTCACATTGTACAAATTATCGCTTACTGAAATACCCGATATATTTTTATATTTATGGTTCATAAATTTTTGGAATAATTTTTGCTAAGATACAAAATTTTAATTAAAATGAGCAATTGTAAAATGATAATATTTTTTGTAAAAATGTTGAAAATTCACAGGATATTTAGGTTTAGTTCAATTCTAATTGCATAATCTTTTTATCAAGAAAGTTCTTCATTTTAGAGGTAACAAAATCGGGATTTTCCAACACAGATAAATGTCCGGCGGACGGAACAATTACAAATTGCGAATCTGATATTTTTTCAGATATCTTCCTCATTGTTTTTGGCGGAGTCAGCTTGTCGAACTCGCCAACTAAAATAAGTGTCGGAATTTTTGTTCTATTCAAAAATCTTTTTGTGGAAGTCCTGCTTAACATTGCAAATAATGCACCTTTTACGCCAATCGGATTATTTTGTTTGGCTTTCTTAATAGTTGAATAATACAATTTACTATTATCTGTTTTGGTATTTTCTGCAAAACAGGTCGGGACAAAAGTTTCTACAAATTTATCCAGCCCTTCCACATTTATTTGGTTAATTTTTTCTGCGCGAATTAATTTTCCTTTGTCGGTATCCGCTTCGGGTTTGGTATCGCATAAAATAGCTCCGCCAAATTCAATTCGTGCAGATTCCAAAGTACGGAATGCGATATAGCCTCCCATCGAAAGTCCGCACAACACCGGTTTATAAAGATTTAATTCCGTTATTATTGAATAAATATCATTTACATAAGCCTCCATTGTATATTGCCCGTCGCCTACATAACTTTGTCCTAAGCCGCGTATATCATAAGCAATACAGTAATAATCATTTTGCAATTTGTCAATTTGGTTTTGCCACATGGAATGCTCAAAAGGAAAACCGTGAATGAAAATAATCGGTTGTTTCTTTTTATCACCATTTAAATAAACTTTAAGATTGTTAATTGTTCTTTCCATTTGTCTGCCTCTTTTTTAAATTGCATTTGCAACTATAAATTAT
>CAZXDS010000110.1:0-11580 GCA_964639525.1 uncultured Melioribacteraceae bacterium
CCTCTTTTTCTTTGGTGGATTAAATCTTTACCCACAACAATTAGGGTAGAACCATTTTCATTAACCTCACGTTGAAACGAGCTAAAAACATACAATCCCAAACGGGTTTTAACCAGTTTGGAGTTTTTCGGAGTGAATTCAAATATTAAATTCCTAAGTATAGCCCCATTCTATTGAACAATTTTAGTCCGCTTAATTTAGTAAAAATTATTCGCTGTTTTTCATTGTCTTTTGCCTTTCAATTAATCTATTTCTATTTTTAACCGTGATAATTAAATGCAAAAAGAGATTATGAAAACCAAAACCGGATATGTGAGTATAATTGGGAAACCAAATGTAGGCAAATCAACATTGATGAATGCATTAATTGGTACCAAGCTTTCAATAACAACAAACAAACCGCAAACAACACGAAAACGAATTCTTGGGATTGCCGATAATAAAGAGTATCAAATTATATTTTTGGATACTCCGGGAATTTTAGATCCGGCTTATTTGTTGCAGGAAAAAATGCTTGAATACGTTTTCCGTTCGGTCGGCGATGCTGATATTTTACTTGTAATTATTGATGCCGAATCCGATCCAACGGGAAAGAAAACATTGGAAAATGAGCATGTAAAAAAAATATTATCACAAGTTGATTCACCAAAAGTTTTGATTATCAATAAAATTGATATTTCAAACGAGACAATTGTTGAAAATTTACTTCGAGACATAAACGACAGATTTTATTTCGACGCCGTAATTCCGGTTTCGGTAATAGAAAATTTTAATGTTGAAACAGTTTTAAAATCTTTAATAGAGCTTCTTCCCGAAGGCGAAAAATTTTATCCCGAAGATCAGCTTTCCGATGAACCTGAAAAATTCTTTGTTTCGGAAATCATCCGCGAAAAATTATTTGAACAATTTTATGACGAAATACCTTTCAGCATCGAAGTTATGATTGAAGAATTTAAGGAACGAAAGAAGGGGAAAGACTATATTTCCGCCTCAATTGTTGTGGAACGTGATTCCCAAAAGCCGATTATTCTCGGGAAAAAAGGTGCTGCAATTAAAAAACTTGGCGCTGTTGCCCGTGAAGCAATTGAAGAATTTCTTCAAAGAGAAGTTTATCTTGAGCTGAGAGTTAAAATTAGAAAAAATTGGCGTTCAAATCCGAATTTCTTAAAATCATTCGGCTACACTCCGGAAAATAATTAAACGATGATATCAAAACTACGCAATAAATATCTCGGTGAAGGTTCATTGCTGATTGTTACTTTACTTTGGGGCGCAACCTTTGTTATAGTAAAGGAATCACTGAACGATATTTCATCAATGTTGTTTATAGCTTTTCGGTTTTCAATTGCCGGAATATTGTTTATCCCTTTTTTGATTAAAAAACATATTAAATTCACTGCTGATGCAGTCCTTTCCGGCGGTTTGCTCGGGGTTCTTCTTTTCATAGGATTTGCAACTCAAACAGTTGGATTAAAATATACGCTTGCTACAAAGTCCGGATTTATTACCGGTTCTTCGGTGGTTATGATTCCCATTTTCCAAACATTGATTGAAAAAAGATTTCCTACTAAAGGTGCAATTATTGGAACTGTGTTTGTTCTTATCGGAATTCTTTTTCTATCAAGCGGAGGAAATTCGATTTTTACTTTTCTTGAAACTCTCGGTTCAAATTTTAATTTCGGCGATGGCTTAACTCTTATTTGTGCCGTGTTCTTTGCTCTTTACGTTGTGTATCTCGATATTATCACAAAAAAATATGATTTTTGGCTGCTGCTTTTTATGCAGATTGCCGTTACCGGAGTGCTGAGTTTCTTTGCCGCATTGTTGTTTGGTGTCTCAAATCTTGAACCGATTAAAATAAATTTTAGCAATCAATTGATATTTGGACTTCTATACACATCTATTTTTGCAACCTTAATTACAACCGCTTTGCAGACTAAGTATCAGAAATTGATTTCACCTACCAAAGCGGGAATAATATTTTCGTTCGAACCGGTATTTGCCGCCATTATTGCCTTTTTTGCAATAAATGAAAGAATTACAATGTTTGGACTATTTGGCGGATTACTTATATTTTTCGGTTTGATAACTTCGGAATTATTTGATGCAAAGTTTGGGAAACATATTTCTTGATTTTTAAGTAAAAGACTTTTACAAAAAGGTTAAACATTAATTTTTGTTGAACAGAATTAATTGCTGAGAAACTTGAAGACCGATATAGCGGAAAATAACAATTTAACAATAAAACAATAAAGCAATTTATTTCATGAAAGCTCGTGCTGAAATATTAGTAAACGGTCTGGTTCAAGGTGTAGGATTTCGTTATTTTGTTGTTCGGAATGCTCAGGAATTGGGCATAACAGGATATACGAAAAATTTATTCACCGGTGAGGTTCTTACGGTTGCCGAAGGTGAGAAACATTTAATTGAAAATTTATTTGATTTATTAAAAATTGGTCCATCCTATGCGGATGTTCGTAATGCAAATATTATTTGGCAGGAAAACAAAAATGAATTTAAGACTTTTGAGGTTAGACATTGATTCCATTTAGAACAGGTTTCGGCTATGATGTTCATCAGTTTGCCGAAAATAGAAAATTAATTATCGGCGGCGTTGAAATTCCTTTTAATAAAGGCTTGCTCGGTCATTCCGATGCGGATGTTTTGCTTCACGCTATTACCGATGCACTTCTCGGAGCATTGGCTCTCGGCGATATTGGAAAACACTTCCCTGATACTGACAGCCGTTTTAAAAATGCGGACAGTAAAACTTTTCTTTCGGAATCGTATAAAATGATAATGAAAAAGGGATATATAATTGGAAATATTGATGCAACGGTTGTTATAGAAAAGCCGAAACTTGCTCCGCACATAAATAAAATGCAGAAAATAATTTCAGGTTTATTGAATTGCTCAAATGAACAAATTTCAATTAAGGCAACTACTTCGGAAAAGATGGGATTTGTCGGAAAGCAAAATGGGGCAAAAGCCTATGCAACAGTTTTACTAATGAAAGCTGAAAATTAATGTTGCAGGAAATTCTTACTTACATCAGCACACTCGATACGGGTTACGTTTATTTAATACTTTTCTTTTTCGCATTTATCGAAAATGTTTTTCCGCCTTCGCCAAGTGATGTTGTTGTGATAATTGGCGCAACACTGATTGCAAGTACATCTGCCGGATTTATCCCGATTTTATTCATCACAAGTATCGGCAGTGCTTTGGGTTTTATTTTGATGTATTATGTCGGTGATTTTTTCGGTAAAAAAATAATTCGCAGCGGAAAATTAAAATTTATAAGTAACGAGTCTCTTGACAGCACAAACAAATGGTTTTCCAAATACGGTTATTATCTGATTCTTGCAAATAGATTTCTTCCGGGAACGCGGTCGGTAATAAGTTTTTTTACCGGAATTCACAAACTAAAAATAGGCAAAACATTTTTATTTGCTCTTATATCAGCAACAGCTTGGAACATTGTTATTATTTTTACAGGAATGGAACTGGGTAAAAATGTTGAACTGATTGATAAATATCTTTCAACATATTCCACAATTATTTTATTATTAACCGGCTTGGCAGTAATTATCTTTGCAGCAAAATATTTTGTAAAAAAAAGAAAAGTATGAAATTCCCATTTCAAAAATACCGAAACGTTTACACGCCGGAACAAAGAAAACAAAACCGCAAAAATCTTTTACTAGGTTTATTTTCAGGATTAATGCTTGGTCTGTCATTCCCGCCGTTTCATTTACCTTACTTGGTTTTTGTAGGGTTGATTCCTTATTTAATTGTTCTTCAGAAAAAAGAAGGACTTGCTGAGATTAACCGCTTTACTTATTTCACTTTTTTTATTTTTAATATAATTACAATTTATTGGGTTGGAAGCTGGACACAAAATGCAGATCCGTTTCTTGAAATTGCAGGCTCCGTGTTGATGTTTTTTAATCCGCTTCTGTTCCTAATTCCATCAACACTTTACTGTTTTGCAAAAAAAATATTTACGCGGAATGCGGCATTATTTTTATTCCCGCTGTTCTGGGTAACTTACGAATATGCTTACAGCATAACCGATTTCCGATTTCCGTGGCTTACGCTTGGTAATTCCCTTCCGTATTTTAACCGGTTTATTCAAATAGCTGATATTGTGGGTGTTTACGGACTTACGTTATTTATCATTTACATTAATATTTTCTTCTTTAAAGGATTTAAAAACTTTTTTACTAACAAGCAAAAAAGTTTAATTTATTTCAGTGTTGGAATTTTGTTGTTTTTAATCCCACTTTCTTACGGAATAATAAAAACCAATACTTTCAAGATTTCAAATAATAAAATTAAAGTCGGATTGATTCAACCCAACTTTGATCCGACAAACAAATGGGACGGAGGTTCACTTGATAAACAATTGGATACTTATCTTTCCCTTTCGCAGAAATCAATTGAACAAGGTTCACAAATAATAGTCTGGCCTGAAACGGCACTGCCGGTTTATTTGTTAGATGGAAATTATTTTTCTCAAGTTGCAAGAATTCACCGGTTTTTTGACAGCAACAACGTGGCACTTATCACCGGAATGCCGGATGCAAATTTTTATTTCAACAAAAAAGATGCTCCCATGGATGCAAAACCAGTGGGGAAAGGGAACACACTTTATACTTCATACAACTCCATTCTTATGTTCACACCGAATAATTATCAAGTTCAAAAATATCAAAAAATGAAATTGGTTCCGTTTGGTGAAAAAGTTCCACTTGTTGAATCATTTCCTTGGTTAGCTGATATTATTAAATGGAATGTCGGACTAAGCGGTTGGAATACGGGAAAGGATACTGTTAATTTCAAATTAAATAGTTTATTTATTAATAATACTACAAAAAAAAATCCGAAAGAGATTAATATTGCCGGCGTTGTTTGTATTGAATCAATCTTTCCTGATTTTGTTGCTGCATTTGTTAATAAGGGGGCTCAGCTTATTGTTGTTGTTACAAATGATAGTTGGTACGGCAATTCAAGCGGACCATATCAGCATAAAGAAATCAGTGTTTTGCGAGCTGTGGAAAATAGGCGTTCAGTAGTTCGCGCTGCAAACGGTGGAATAAGCTGTTTAATAGATCCGCTTGGAAATACAGTTAAAGAAACTAAAATGTTCGAACAAGCAGAATTAACAATTGCAGCTCCTTTAGAAACAGTGGAAACTTTCTACACAAAGTATCCGCTTTTAATTCCATACCTTGCAACCACGGTTTCAATTCTAATTATTCTTTTATTTTACATAAAACAAACATTTAATTTTATAGAAAAAAGAAGGACGAAAAAAGCATGACAAAAATAATTGATTTAAGAAGCGATACAGTTACAAAACCGTCGCCCGAGATGCGAAAAGCTATGTACGAGGCGGAAGTAGGCGATGATGTTTACAAAGAGGACCCAACTGTAAATGAACTTGAAGAATATGTTGCTGATTTATTTGGAAAAGATTCCGCACTCTTTGTTTCAAGCGGTGTAATGGGAAACCAAATCTGCTTGAATGTTTTAACACAGCCAAGCGACGAAGTTATTTGCGAACGTTCAGCACATATCTTTCAATATGAATCGGGTACTCCGGCCGCCTTAAGTGGAATACAATTAAATTTAATTGAGGGGACAAAAGGTGTATTTACACCGGAGCAAGTTGAACCGCTTATCAGACCTGAAAGCGCATATTACATGCCGAGAACGAGAGTTGTTGAAATTGAAAACACTCACAATGTTGCCGGTGGAACAATAAACCCGATTGAAAATATTAGAGCAATGCAAAAACTTACTGATAAGCACGGACTTTTTCTGCACATGGATGGTGCACGCTTGTGGAATGCTTCGGTAGTAACAGGAATTTCATTATCAGAATACGGTTCATATTTCGATTCCATTTCGGTTTGTTTATCCAAAGGGTTAGGTGCGCCGATTGGTTCGGTGATTGTCGGAGCAGACGGATTTATTAAAGAAGCGTTCCGGGTTCGTAAAGCTTGGGGCGGCGGGATGCGGCAAGTCGGTATTATTGCAGCCGGAGGATTGTATGCCGTTAAAAATAATATTGAACGGTTAGCCGAAGATCACGAAAATGCTGATTTATTAGCTGAACATCTTGCACAATTGCAGAATGTAGATATAGATCTTGTAAGCGTAGAAACAAATATAGTAATGTTCAAATCAAAAATTAAATCGGTTGAACAGGTTATTTCCGAATGCAAAGAAAACGGACTGCTGCTTGGACCGGGTGGTGTCGGGGTTTTACGAATTGTTACTCACATGGATATCAGCAGCGAAGATGTTGAAAAGGCAAAAGCTATTTTTTCAAAAATATTGGGATAACCAGTAATGAGTCCATTCTAAAAAGTAATACTTTGACTAACCCACGACTTCAGTCGTGGGGAAACAGACTAAAGACGAACTTCCCCAAACGGACTTTAGTCCGTTTGGGGCTTTTTAGAGTGGACTCATTAATAAAATTGCGATTCGGTTTAAATCCATATATAATGATGGTCGCTTAAGTTGACAGCATTGATATAATGACAAGGAACAGAATTGAATTTCTTCCGTCTAATTTTTACTGTATTATTAAAAGTATAATTTAATTTATCAATTATGAGGAATCATATGAAATCAAAAATAATTTTATCAATTCTTTTATTAGGAGTTTTTATGGCTTCCATTTTTATCACTTCGTGTCAAAACAGCAATATAAAGACAGAAAAATTTGACGGTATTGACACAACCAACATGGACAAATCCGTGAAACCGCAAGATGATTTTTACACTTATGCTGTTGGCAATTGGGTAAAAAATAATCCGGTTCCTGCTGACCAGACTTCTTGGGGTGCATTTATGGAACTTTACGAAAACACAAACAAACAGGTAAAAGAAATAATCAAGAATGTTTCAAAAGTAAAATCAGCAAAAAAAGGCAGTGTTGAACAGTTGGTCCGTGATTTTTATAAAACCGGAATGGATTCGGTTAAAATAGAAAAACTTGGTATGAATCCGATAAAAATGGAGTTTGAAAAAATTCAAAACATAAAAACCAGAAAAGGTTTGTTAAAAGTTCTTGCTCACATGCACTTAACTTCTTCTGCCCCAATGTTTTCTTTCGGTTCTGAAACTGACCAAAAAAACAGTCGATTTGTAATTGCAGGGTTAAGCCAAGGTGGAATTGGACTTCCGGATAGAGACTACTACACAAATAAGGATAAAAGATCCGAACAAGTGCGAGAAAAATATGCTGAACATATGCAGAAAATATTTGTATTATCGGGTGATTCTGAAGAATTAGCAAAAAAAGAAGCTGCTTCTGTGATGAAAATTGAAACACAATTAGCAGAACATTCCAGAACAAGGGTAGAGCGAAGGGACCCGAACAAAAATTATAATGCTTTTACTTTTGCCAAACTGCAAAAATTAACACCCAATTTTGATTGGAATACTTTTTTTGTTTCACAAGGAATTACACCTCCGAAAAAAACAGATGTTGGGCAACCGGATTTTTTTAAGAACCTTAATAAAATGATTACAACCGTTAAATTAAGCGATTGGAAAACTTACTTAAAATGGAATTTGCTTCGCAGAGCTGCTCCGTATGCAAACTCCGCTTTTGTAGAAGAATCATTTAATTTTAGAAGTAAATTTATGCGTGGTGCAAAAAAGATGCGTCCGCGTTGGAAAAGAGTTCTATCTGCAACTAATGGTTCGCTTGGAGAAGCCTTAGGACAACTTTATGTAAAACAATATTTCCCCGAAGATGCTAAAACTAAAGCAAAAGCGATTGTAAAAAATGTTCTTACATCAATGGGTGAAAGTATTAAAAACAATAGTTGGATGAGCGACAAAACAAAGAAACTTGCACTTGTTAAGCTTGATTCGTTTCACGTAAAAATTGGTTATCCGGACAAATGGAAAGATTACTCAGGACTTGAAATAGGAACAGATTCTTATCTTCAAAACATAATGCGTGCTACTGAATTTGCAACCAAAAAGGATTTGGCAAAAATTGGCAAAGCTGCAGATAAAGCAGAATGGGGCATGTCGCCGCAAACCGTAAATGCCTATTACAATCCCGTAAACAACGAAGTAGTATTCCCTGCTGCAATATTGCAATATCCTTTCTACGATGTTCGTTCTGATGATGCAGTTAATTACGGCGGAATGGGTGCAGTAATCGGTCATGAAATTACTCACGGTTTTGACGATCAAGGAAGACAATACGACGCCGATGGAAATATTAGAGATTGGTGGACAAAAGAAGATGCTAAAAAATATAATGCCCGTGCTCAAAAAATTATCAATCAATTTAACAACTACGAACCTATTGACAGTCTGCATATAAACGGAGAATTAACGCAAGGTGAAAATATTGCCGATTTAGGTGGACTTACAATTTCGTTTGCAGCTTTTAAGAAAACCAAGCAATACAAAGAAAATAAAAAAATTGACGGTTTTACTCCTGCTCAAAGACTATATCTTTCATGGGCAAATGTTTGGAAAGGAAATATCAGAGATAAAGCTTTAAAAGTAAGATTAAAAACCGATCCTCATTCTCCCGGAAAGTATCGCGTGCTTGGTCCTTTAAGTAATTTAACAGGATTTTACAAAGCATTCGATGTTAAAAACGGCGATGCAATGAGACAGCCGAAAAACAAAAGAGTTAAAATTTGGTAGATTAATTTGTTTTATACTAAATTAAACTTTATATTTTTTAATAAAGTACTTATTGTTTTTAATTTTAAGTACTTTTTTGTTAATAATAATTAGGGCAGCATATGATAGCACTCGAAGTAAAAAATTTAACAAAAACTTTCGGAGAATTAAAAGCAGTTGACGATGCTTCTTTTTTCGTTCCCGAAGGTTCTATTTTCGGTTTGTTGGGAAGAAACGGAGCGGGAAAAACTACAACTATCCGAATGATGATGAACATTTATTTGCCGGATAGCGGTGAAGTTATATTTCGCGGATTAAAAACAGGAATTGATTTCAACAGTAAAGTCGGTTATTTACCCGAAGAACGCGGGCTTTATAAAAAGATGAAAGTTCTTGATACACTCCTATTTTTTGCCGAAATAAAAGGGAAATCCGGAAACAAGGTTACTAAAAAAGCAAAAGAATATCTTGAAAGATTTGACCTTGCCGATAGGATGAACGCAAAAATAGAAGATCTTTCAAAAGGGAATCAGCAAAAAATTCAGTTTATTTCTACATTACTTCATGAACCCGAAGTGCTTGTTTTGGATGAATTGTTTTCCGGTCTTGACCCAATAAATACAAACTTGATGAAAGAGATGATTCTTGAGCTGAAAGAACAAGGAAAAGTGATTTTGTTTTCAACTCATATTATGGACTTTGCCGAAAAAATGTGCGACCATATTGCCATTATTGACAAAGGGAAAATTAAATTGAACGATTCCATGACAAACATTAAAGCAAAATATTCACAGAAAAATATTAGTCTTGCGTATGACGGCGATTTAGGATTTTTAAAAACAAATCCGATGGTTGAAAAAATTTCCGATTACGGAAACAATGTCGGAATAAAATTAAAGGATGTTGGCGATACACAAAATTTGTTAAAACTCCTTATTGACAATAATATCAATATTCAGCGGTTTAGTGCAAATGATATTTCATTACAGGAAATATTTATCGACTTAGTTGGGCACGATAAAATAACGGAGGCTGCCAATGTTTAATTACAGAACTCTCGCCATAATAAAGCGTGAACTAAAGGAAAAACTCCTTTCCAAAACTTTTGTTATAATGACAATTCTTCTTCCTGTTATGATGTTCGGATTTATTTTTATTCAAACTTACGTGATAAATTATCAGGGCGGGGAAAAGGATAAAATTGTTGTGGCATCTTTCTCTGATGATGTAACAACGCGTATTAGTAAAGAAATGGATAAAAAATTTGCTGATAATTCGCATTTTAATCTCGAATTTAAAACAATGGATGAAAATTCATTTAATGAATATTTGAAAAAAAATAACGACAAGTTGCTAAAAGGAGATATTTCAGGTATTGTTTATATTCCCCAAAGTGCTTTGACGGATAAAAAGGTTAATTACTATTCCAAAACACCTAAGAATTTTAGTTTACTTAGCAAATTAAAATTCCCTATTAATAAGGTTTTGGTTGAAGTCTATTTTATCGGAAAAAATATTCCCTATGACGAATTGGAATTTGCACGGGAAAAAGTTGACATTACATCATTCAAAATTTCGGAAAATAAGGCTGCCGAAGAAGAAGGATTTGGAAATCTTGCACTCGCATATCTGTTTACATTTTTACTTTACATAAGTTTGCTTATGATCGGCTCAATGGTTATGCAATCCGTTATTCAGGAAAAAGCGAATCGTATTGTTGAAGTGCTGCTTTCATCCGTTACAAGTAAAGAACTAATGATGGGAAAAATATTTGGAGCTGCAATAACAGGGCTTATACAAATGGCAATTTGGCTTTCTCCTGTAATACTTGTTATTTCAACAACGTGGTTTGCTTTACCCAAAGAAATGACTTTTAATATTACAATCGGGCAAATCGGTTATCTACTCGTAAACTTTTTTATCGGACTCTTAACATTTGTAGGATTGTTTGCCACTGTCGGTTCAATTTTTGAAGAACCTCAAGATGCGCAATCAGGTATGTGGCCTGTAATGCTGCTGATTATAATTCCATTTTTAATTGCGATGGCAATGATGCAGAATCCCGAAAATCAAATTGCAAAAATTGCTTCAATGTTTCCATTTGCAGCAATAATTGTAATGCCTACAAGAATGACGCTGATGGATGTTCCTGCATGGCAGTTTGCAGTTTCTTTTCTCGTAAATGTGGGAACTGTTCTTGCATTGTTTCCTGTAGCAGGAAAGATTTATAGAGTTGGAATTTTAATGACCGGCAAAAAACCGAAATGGTCTGAAGTTATTAAATGGTTTAAGTATAAGTATTAAAAATAATCTTTCATTTTTAAAAAGCCCGTTTATTTAACGGGTTTTTTATTAATTTTAACTTAATTTCGTTTCTTTTTTACCTTATCTAATAAAGTTTCTGCAGGTTAAAAATAATTTGTTATTCTTACCTTAACTGTCGCACTTGCTGATTGAATCTGTGGTTTCTTAACCAATCTTGTGAAACTTGACACATAATTCAATATGTTAATTAGAGTTTCTGCAAAATAAGATATTTAGACGATTTGTCGGTAAATTAATAAACGGTCTCACTTTCTTTAAAGTAGAAATACTTTAATTTTGAAAATAGAAAGAAAAAACTTCAAAAAAAAAGAAAGGAGACCGAAGATGAAAGTTATAAAAAAGGCGAATAAAAACAAACTAAACACGTTCACCGCCGTAGAAGGCTATGACCATTATATAGGGTTAGATTACTCACAAGATGGATACTCAATAGGAAGAGTAACAGCAAAGATGCGAAGTCCGAAGTACATAAGCGGAAGTTCAAGAGTAGAGGATATACAAGAACAGCTAACAAAACTGAAGGGCAAAAAGATAATGACCATAGAAGAAACGACAAGTACGCATTGGTTATATGTAGAGTTA
>CAZXDS010000111.1:0-11576 GCA_964639525.1 uncultured Melioribacteraceae bacterium
TAATCTGTGTTACAGAAATTTTGACTCTGAATCGCTGAGAAACTTTCTTGCACTTGTTTCTAATAATTTTAATAAGTAAAATCATTATTTAATATTTTTGAAATAGGAGAAGTTATTAAATGTTAATGTCCTCAATGAAGTATTCCGTACTAAGTTTATTATTTGTAGTTTGTTTTCAGTTTGTTTTTATCACTGTTATTAATGCTCAAACAGTTGTTGCTACGTACGGAAATGAAAAAATCACGCTAAATGATTTTGAAAATGCTTTCCTTAAAAATCAGAACCAAAAAAAGATTACATCAAAGGATTCAACAGAACTTTCCGATTTTTTGAATTTGTATGTTAACTTTAAAATGAAATTACAAGATGCGAAAGATCGTGGTTTTGATACTAACAAAGATATTAAAAACGAGATTAGCAGTTACAAAAAGGAAGTCGGTGTGCCTTATTATATTAAAAAATATATTAAAGATCCGGCAATTAGGAAGTTATACGAGGAAAGCAAGTATGAATTGCGCGTAAGTCATATACTAATAAAACCTGATACAATATCATTAAAAGCAGCTAAAAATCTTGCATGGAGTATTATTAGAAAAATTAACAACGGAGCTGATTTTGCTCAATTAGCAAAGAAATTTTCTGCTGATAAACGTTCTGCCGTGGATGGCGGAGATATATATTGGCTGACTGCCGGACAAACAATACCTGAATTTGAGAAAGCAATTTATGCAACAGAACCCGGTCACATTTATCCCAAACCTGTTAAAACCCGATTCGGTTATCATATCATTAAAGTTGTTGCAAAACAAAAAAGAGTACCTAAAATTCATGCGAGACATATATTAGTTGATTATAAAGACGACAATGGGAAAATTGATACTGCTGCAGCTCTTGCAAAAATTAAAAAAATAAAAGCTCAGTTGGACGATGGAGCAGATTTTGGTGAACTCGCTTTAATGAATTCGGAAGATAAAGGAAGTGCTGTTAAAAAGGGTGACCTTGGTGTTATTCAGAGAAGAATGATGGTTAAACCTTTTGATGAAGCTGTTTTCAAATTAAAAGTCGGTGAAGTATCAGGTATTGTTCAGTCGAAATTTGGTTTTCATATTATTCAAAAAACCGGTGAAGAGAAATTTCCAACATTTGAACAAGAGAAGAAACACTTTACCCAAGTTTATGAAAAAAGAGATTATCCGCATGATTTGGAAAACGTATTAGCTCAATTAAAAGCCGAAACAAATTATTCCAAGTTTGATACCGTTGAAAACGTTATAAAGAAAAACAAAGAAAGCGTTACTTTTGGTGATGGTTATTGGACGAGTGAATTGCATGAAAAGTTGAAAGAACTTCCTGTATGTTCAATAAATGGCAACAAAGTTTACTCCGATGAATTTTTTAAGGCTGTTCAGAATTTGCCTCACATCAATGGCTTTGCCGTTAATAAAAAAATATTTGATAATGCTTATTCCAAGTTTGAAAAGAATTTGTTGATTTATCAAAAAGTTAAGAAAATAGAAAAGTCAGATAATGAATTCAAGCAGTTGATGAAAGATTATCAAAATGGAATTTATATTTTTAAACTTCAGGATAAAGAGGTATGGAATAAATTAAAGGTTGATTCTACTAAACTAAAAGCTTTGTATGAAAAAAATAAATCAAAATACCAATGGAATAACCGTGTTTCATTCATTGAGTTATATAGGTATAAAGTAGATTCACTTAAAGCGTTTGCCGATTCAATAAAAAACGGTGCTGATTTTGCGGAACTTGCAGCACACAAAACAAAGAGAAGCAAAAAAGCTGTGAAAGATGGTTTTTATAATATGGTTGATGTTAAGTCATCTGAAATGGCAGCGAGAGCTTTTGCGATGAAGGTTGGTGAAGTGTCAGAACCTTTCAAAGTTGGAACGGGAAGGGCAATTATTAAAGTTGTGGAAAAAATTCCGAGCCATCAAAAATCGTATGAAGAATCTATTCCCGAAGTTTCAAGCCTTTATCAGGAATTAGAAAGTAAAAAATTGGAAAATCAATATTTGAAAAAACTTGATTTAAAATATCATCCGGTAATTTATTATGAAAAATTAAAAGATGTTTTTGAAAATTAGAAATTATATTGTTTTTTTTAGTGTAATTATTTTAATTGCATTTTATGGATGCCGTTCAAAAACAGCACCCAAAAAATATGCTGCCAAAGTAAACGGTACATATTTAATGCAGAGTACTGTTGATAAAGCCATGCTGAACCCGAAAAACAAAACAAAGCTTAGAGAAGAGTTTGTTCATGATTGGGTTGAAACAGAAATATTATATAAAGAATCATTAGAAGAGGGAATTGTTAGTGACAGTAATTACAAATCAATTATAAAGGATTTGAAAAAGCAACTTGCTGCGGCAATGCTGCTTCAGAAAGTTGGTAATAATAATTTTAAAATAAATGAAGATGAGATATTATCGTATTTTAATTCAAATAGGAATGATTTTAAAATACCGGATGATGCGGTTGTTATGAATTATATTAAATTTAACAACGAGCAAAGTGCGATTAAGGTTAGAAACATTCTATTAAATAGTAATTGGGAAAAAGTTATAAGTTTGTACAAGCAAGACTCTTCTGTAATAGAATACTCCTCAAACAAATATCTTAACTATTATGAAATATCACCACCGATTTTATTGAGATACATTAAAAACTTGAACCCCAATGAAATTGGGATAGTGTTAAAAATAGGGACAAGTGTTTATGTTGTTGTACAAATAGTGGCTTTTATTAAAAAGGGGAACATTCCATCTTTTTCATTTATTAGAAATCCGGTTAGAGAAAGATATTTAATGGTGCAAAGAAAAAAATCATTACGAAATTATATTAATAAACTCTACTCGAAATACGATGTAGAAATAAAAAAAGGAAATTAAATGAAGCGATTTATTGTATTGATGCTATTTGTTTTAACATTTAATGTATCAGCTCAAGAAGTTTTGGATAAAATTGTTGCAGTTGTGGATAAGGAAATTATATTAGATTCAGAACTCAACTTTCAAGTTGCCTCTGTTGCAGCACAGCAGCATTTGAATGCTAATGATAAAAAATTAAAAATGAACGTTCTTAATAAAATGATTGAGGATAAATTAGTTTATGCGGAAGCGCAGCTTGATTCCATTCAAATAACGGATGCTGAGATTGATGCTCAACTTCAAAATCAAATAAATTATTTTATCCAGCAATACGGCTCAAAGGAAAAGTTAGAAAAAACTTATGGAATGTCTGTAGCAAGAATTAAGAGAAAGTTAAGGGATGATACACAAAAAAGTTTAATGTCTCAGAGGTTGCGGCAGGAAAAATTTGGACGCGTGGAAGTAACAAAAAGAGAAGTTGATAATTTTTTTAGCACATTCAAGGATTCACTCGGTGAAATACCTGAAAAATTTGATATCTCACATATTTTTATCAATCCCAAATCCGGTGAAAAAGTTAAGAAGAAAGCTCGGGAGTTTGCTCAATCTTTATTAGATTCTATTAAAAATGGAGCTGATTTTGATTCGTTGGCTAAAAAATATTCTGATGACCCGGGTAGTAAAGCACAAGGAGGAGATCTTGGCTGGGTAAAACGTGGTGTTTTTTATCCTGAGTTTGAGGCTGCTGCCTTCAAATTACAAAAAGGAGAATTATCAAAAGTAGTTGAATCTCCGGTAGGATTTCACATCATTCAGATGATTGATAGAAGAGGTGAATCAATACACGCACGACACATTCTTGTTACTGCGAAAGAAGATGACAATGCGGATTTGCAAGCAATTGAGTTTTTGAGCAGTATTAGAGATAGTATTACTAAAGGTAAAAATAGTTTTGAATATTATGCTAAAAAATATAGTAACGATAAAGAAACCGCAAAGTTTGGCGGGGAATTAGGTGTTTTTGAAAAAAGGCAGTTAGATGATGAGATGAGCAAGTTATTGAAGAAAATGAAACCTACTGATATTAGTTTCCCAAGCAGACTTGATATTAGCCGCGGTGTTTACGGATATCATATTGTTCGACTAAATAAAAAAATACTTGCTCATATGCCGGATTTGAGTTTAGATTACAACGATGTTAAAAAAATTGCAGAGTATAGGAAAAGAGAAAAATTATTTAATGAATGGATTGCAAAAATTAAAAAACAAATTTATTGGAAAACTTATTTATAAGGGAATGATTTGACAAATATTAATAATGTCAGTGATGTAGAGATTGTAAATAAATTTAAAGATGATATTGAAAATATTAAAACTGAGATATCTAAAGTTATAATTGGTCAAAACACTATTATTGAAAACTTAATAATAAGTATTTTTGCTAAAGGACATTGTTTGCTTGTCGGCGTTCCCGGTCTTGCGAAAACTTTAATAATTAAATCTCTTGCCGATGTTTTTGACTTAAAATTCAGCCGCATTCAGTTCACACCTGATTTAATGCCGAGCGATATTACCGGAACAGAAATAATTGATGAAGACCCTGTTACCAAGAAAAGAGATTTTCGTTTTATAAAAGGTCCTGTATTTTCAAATATTATTCTTGCCGATGAAATAAACAGAACACCGCCCAAAACGCAAGCAGCTTTATTGGAAGCAATGCAGGAACACAAAGTTACAGCTGCGGGCAATACTTACAATTTAAGCGAACCGTTTTTTGTGCTTGCCACACAAAACCCAATAGAGCAGGAAGGAACTTATCCGTTGCCCGAAGCTCAGCTTGATAGATTTATGTTTAATCTTTGGCTTGATTATCCTGAATACAATGAGGAAATAGAAATAATTAAAGCAACCACAAGCGATTTTATTCCTAAACTTAATAAAGTAATCTCAGCCGAAAAAATTATTGAATATCAAAATATTGTAAGACGCGTTCCGGTTGCCGATAATGTTATTGATTTTGCTGTTAATACTGTTAAGCAAACCCGCCCGGGAATTTCAACAAATGAGTTTGTGAATGAATGGGTAACTTGGGGCGCAGGGCCAAGAGCTTCGCAATATTTAATTCTTGCTGCCAAAACGAGAGCAATAATTAATGGCAGATATACTGCAACAATTGACGATGTTAAATCTTCACTTATTCCTGTTTTAAGACACCGAATAATTCCAAATTTTATTGCGGAAGCTGAAGGAATTGATTCAATTAATATTATTGAAAAAATAGCTGAGGATTAATCGTTAAGTGAATTACAAATTATTCAATTTTCAGAAGATTAATATTTCGATTCTTTTTTTAATTTTATTCCCCGTTAGTGTTCTGTTGGTTCACTGTGGTGGTGATAATAAAGCAAATCAAATCCCTAAAGCTGAGCCTTTTAATGTTAATCAATTTGGTTTTACTGATGATTCCTTAAATGTTGATTCCGCATTTGTATTAAAGAACAAGCCTTTCGCAGATGTTTTACTTCCGTTGAATGTTCCATATTTAGAAATTCTAAAAATGGCAAGTGTTGATAAAGAGGTTTTTGATGCACGAAAAGTTACAGCAGGAAATCATTTCATAGTTTATACAAAAAGAGATTCTACAAAAAAATTATGCTGCATAGTTTATGAAAAAGATCCGATAAACTATGTGATTTTTGATTTTGGAGATTCCTTGAAAGTAATTGAAGGCAAGAAAAGTGTTACAAGAAAAGAGAGGACTCTATCTGCTGTAATAAGTAATTCACTTTTTGAATCAATTACAGAACAAGGCGCAAGTCCGGTTGTAGCGTTAAAATTAGCGGATGTTTTTGCTTGGCAAATTGATTTTTATAGAATAAGAAAAGATGACTATTTCAAAGTAATTTATGACGAAGTATTTATTGAGGGGAAGCCTTATACGGTTGGGAAGATAAAAGCGGCTGTTTTTAATCATAAAAAGAAAAACTATTTTGCCTTTTATTTTAACCAAGAAAACGAATTTGATTATTTCGATGAAAGAGGTCACAGTTTACAAAAAGCATTTTTAAAAGCTCCGCTAAAATTTTCAAGAATTAGTTCTCGTTATTCACGTCATCGTTACCATCCTGTACTTCATAAATATGCGGCACATTTGGGTGTCGATTTTGCTGCTCCAACCGGAACACCTGTTCACGCAATTGGCGATGGTTTTGTTACTGCTGTAAGATACAAGCGAGGGAACGGTAAGTACATTAAAATAAGACACAACTCCACTTATCAAAGCGGCTATTTGCATCTTTCACGCTATGCAAAAGGAATAAAACCCGGGAAATCTGTGAAGCAAGGACAAACGATTGGCTACGTGGGTATGACAGGCTACGCAACCGGTCCCCATTTGGATTTGCGTTTTTGGAAGAATGGACAATTAGTAAATTATCTGAATATGGAATTCCCGCCCTCCAAACCGATTGAAAAAAAATACGCAAAAGAATTTGAAGAAATTAAAAAAGTATATCTAGAACGATTGAATAATATCGCAGAATCTAATTCTAATGGAATAAAGCTGGCTGGTAAGGCTAAAACCAATAATAATTAAAACTAAATTTGTGATAGAAATTGAAATTTCTTATAAACAAAAAGAAATAATAATGGTGTTGACTGTTTTGATAATAAATACTACTTTTGGGTAAGCAGTACAAGCATGTACGGTACAAAAGTGTACGGTACAAAAGTGTACGGTACAAAGGAGTACGGTTAAGTGAAGTCGCCATTTATCTATGGAAATATTGTTAGTTCAAAAGCCTTTACAGACAGAAGTAAAGAGAAAGAGAAACTGACATCAAATTTAATTAGCGGTATTAATACAACTATTATTTCACCTCGCAGATGGGGGAAATCTTCCCTCGTGGCAAAAGTTTTTAATGATATATCTCGAAAAGAAAAAAGAACAAGAACTGTAATTATTGATTTATTTTCGGTTAGCAGTGAGGAAGAATTTCTTGAAACATTTGCTAAAGAAATTATTAGTGCTTCCTCTACAAAGTGGGAAGATTGGGCTAATAGCGGGAAGGAGTTCTTTAAACAGTTAATACCGAAGGTAAGTTTTGGTGCTGATCCCATTTCAGATTTTACAATAAGTTTTGATTGGGAAGAATTAAGAAAAAATAGAAATGAAATATTCAACCTGCCCGAAAGAATTGCCCGTAAAAAGAAAATAAAATTTATTATTGGGTTGGATGAATTCCAAAATTTGGCCGCTTTTAGTGAATATAAAAATATTGAAAAAAGTATGCGGGCTGTTTGGCAAAGGCAAAACAATGTTACGTATTGCTTGTACGGAAGTAAACGTCATATGATGACAAATATATTTGATAATTCGGCAAGCCCGTTTTATCGTTTTGGTGATATTATTTTATTACCTAAAATTACTACTGACAAGTGGGTAAGTTTTATTTATCGTGGATTTAAAAGCACGAGAAAAAGTATTGATAAAAACTTAGCAAAGTTAATAGCAGATTTGATGCAAAATCATTCATGGTATGTTCAGCAGTTGTCTCATTATACGTGGAATTTAACTATAGATGTTGTAACAAAAAAAGAGATTCAAGGAGCGTTAGAAGAAGTCATCTCTGCTAATACTCCTCTCTATCAGCAAGCAGTTGAGCAACTTAGCAAGACTCAGCTAAATTTACTTAAGGCGATTGTTAATAAGGAAAAGCAATTAGGCGGTACCTTTGTAATGAATAAATATCAATTAGGAACTTCACGTAATGTAAGTCGGAATAAAGTGGTTCTTTCAAATAAAGATATAATCAACAAGGGTGAAAATGGTTTTGAATTATTAGACCCTGCTTTTGAGATTTGGTTTAAGAAACAATTTTATAGTATGCCGTTTGTAGTTTAAAACAAATACAATTTTGGAAAAACTTGCCCGCTTGAAAGACAGAATTAAAAAACAGAAACTTGGGCAAGCATTTTGTGTTTTAAAATTGTGAATAGCAGAATTATTTAAAATGGTTAAGTGGTTATAAAATTATGAAATGGATAACTAAATATGCTGCCAATGATGTTGCTGGTAATCTTAGTTCAAAGTTTAGGGCAAAAAGGATTATTTTACTAACTGAACTATTAGAAACAGCAAAGATTGACAAACACTCTCGGATACTTGATATCGGTGGAACAAATTACTTTTGGCAACAAATTATAAATAATGATGAAGAGAGATTAAACGTAGTGCTTGTAAATATAGCAAGAAGTGTAATTGAAGGTTTCAAAGGTATTATTGGAGATGCTAAAAATCTTGCATTTCTAAAATCAAACTCAGTTGATTTTATATTTTCAAATTCGTTAATAGAGCATCTTGAAAATTATGAAAATCAAAAAATATTTTCAATTGAAGTTCAAAGAATTACAAAATATTATTTTATTCAAACACCGGCTTACATATTCCCTTTTGAACCACATTTTTTATTTCCCTTTTTTCATTGGTTACCTTTTTCGCTAAGGTTGTTTTTGCATCAACATTTTAATCTTGGGTGGTATCGGAAAGAATCAAATATCAATAAAGCAAAAAAGTTGGTAAAAGAAATCAGAATAATGAAAAAAAGGGAATTGAGTAAAATGTTTCCAAACAGTAAAATATATACCGAAAGATTTTCGTTATTACCTAAATCATATATTGTTACAAATCTTGGACTTTAATATTGTTCAACAAGTTTAAAAATAGATTACTTAACAATAAAACATTAGTTGCTAATTTTTCTTCTTTATCAATTCTGCAATTTTCTAATTATTTGTTTCCGTTAATTACATTTCCGTATCTGGTTAGAGTTTTAGGACCCGAAAAATTCGGACTTGTAAATTTTGCAGCAGCCTTTGTCGCTTATTTTCATGTACTTACGGATTATGGTTTTAATTTATCAGCAACTCAAGAAATATCAATAAACAGGGAAAACAAAGACAGGATTAATGAAATATTTTCTAGTGTTCTACTTATTAAATTAGCTCTCTTTTTTATTAGCGGCATTCTGTTTGTCGGTTTTGTATTTTCAATTTCAAAGTTTTCAACGGATTCACTAATTTATATTTTTTCATTTCTATCGGTATTTGGAACCGTTATTTTTCCCGTCTGGTTTTTCCAGGGTATTGAAAATATGAAGTATATAACGGTTATAACTATTATTGTTAAAAGTCTTTGGGTTGTGGTAGTTTTTATTTTGATAAAATCCGAAAAGGATGTTTTGCTTCTTGTTATTTTAAATGGCAGTTCTTTTGTATTAATTGGATTTTTTAGTTTAATAATAATTATTTCAAATTTTAATGTAAAATTTATTTTCCCAACATTCGAGGAAATCAAAAAGCAATTAACAGAAGGCTGGTACATTTTTGTTTCATCTGCCTCTATAACACTTTATACAACATCTAATATTTTTATACTTGGGCTTTTTACAAATAATACAATTGTAGGATATTTTGCCGCTGCTGATAAAATCAGAATTGCTCTACAAGGATTTTATCAAAATGCGTCGCAAGCCATATTTCCTCATCTATCAAAATTGTTTAAGGAATCACATTCTCAAGCGGTTAAATTTGTTAAAAAGTATTTACGGTTTAGTGTTATTATAGCAGTTCTTCTAACCATTATAACATTTGTTTTTGCAAAAGAAATTATATTGATTGTGGTTGGCGGTAAGTTTATTCCTTCCATTAATGTTTTAAGAATAATTGTCTTTCTTCCACTTATTATTTTGTTGAGTAATGTTTACGGAATACAAATAATGTTGAATTTAGGATACAAAAAAGAATTTTCAAGAATAATTCTATTTTCCGGAATGATAAATTTAATTTTATCCTTTATTCTAGTACCGATGTATTTTGAAATTGGGACATCAATTGCTGTTGTAATTACGGAATGTATTGTAACATTTGGAATGTATAACTTTGTTAGGAAGAAAAAGATATTAGTATGATATTTTGAAATTATTTGCAGCAAAAGTAAGTTGCAAGAGCAAGATTCATTTAATAGTGCTAATCCATTTTTTCTGTGTTATCTGTGTTCTATGGGAAAGTTTAATGAAATATGATTACTTAATTGTCGGTGCTGGATTTGTGGGAACAGTCGCTGCGGAGAGACTTGCTTCTCAACAGAACAAAAAGGTTTTGATTGTTGAAAAACGAAACCACATTGGAGGCAATACTTACGATGAATATGATGATTATGGAATTTTAATTCATAAATACGGACCTCGTATTTTTCCTTTTTAACAAAAATTTGAAAGTATTTTGAAAGAAAATTAATATCATAAAACGGGATTATTCGTAAAGTATGGTATGTAAAAAACCGGATATTTAACGAAGTATAGCATACGAAAAACCGGATATTTAGCAAAGTATAGTTGTTAAAATATCCGATAATTTATTATATTTGTAGGGAATGATAATAAAAGGTGTTTATGCTTCTGAAGCGAAATTTATATGACGGAATTAAGAAATTCATTACTGATAAGGAAATAATTGTTATCCACGGTGCCCGGCAGGTTGGTAAAACATCTCTTTTAAAGTATATTATCAAGAATAATAAATTGGTTAGTAGCAACCATTTTTATATTGATTTGGAAATACCCGAATATCTATCAATATGCAATAAGGGTGTTAGTGAGTTGATTGAATTTTTAAAATCAAAAAAGCTTTTTAATAATGGTCGTTTGTTTTTATTAATTGATGAAATTCAGCATTTGGAAAATCCCAGTAGTTTCTTGAAATTATTATGTGATCATTATAGCGAACAAGTAAAAATAATTACATCCGGTTCATCAAGTTTTTCAATAAAGTCAAAATTTAAGGATTCTCTTGTTGGACGAATAATTGATTTCGAGCTATTCCCTCTTTCATTTGATGAGTATTTAGAATTTAAAGGAATAAATATTGATACTAAGCGAAAAATTACCGTTGAAATAATTATTAAAGAATTATCTAAGCATTTCGGAAATTTTATTCGTACAGGCGGTTATCCTGGAATTGTTTTAGAGGAAGATTCGTATAAGCAGAAAAAGAAACTTAGTCAGATTGTTTCAATATACATTAAAGCTGATATACGAGATTTAGGATTTGTTAAAGATGTATTTAAGTTCAATAAATTTTTAGAGATACTAGCTTCACAAATTGGAAATTTGATGAATGTTAGCGAATTAAGTAATTCCGTTGGAATATCAAAAAGTACTATTGAAGATTATTTGTTCATTTTAGAGAATACTTATATTATTAAACTTGTAAGACCATTTTATAATAATGTTAGAAGTGAGTTGACCAAAATGCCAAAAATTTATTTTGAAGATACGGGAATAGCTCATTTTCTAAAACACAAAACTTTGGATGTTGTAATTGACGGGCATAGTTACGAGAATACTGTTTTTACTGAATTAAGGAAAAGTTATGGAGCTGATGATTTATTTTATTGGCGAACAACAAAAAATCATGAGATTGATTTTATCTTGAATATAGAAAAAAGAATTTTTCCAATTGAAGCTAAATTAAAATTTGGAGGTAAAAGACAAACTTCTCTTTCCTATTTCCTTGATAAATATACTCTTGATAAAGGTTATTTATGCAGATTAGATGAGGGAACTAAGAATAAACATGAATGGCTGAAACTTATTTATCCGTGGGAATTAAAAAATAAATTCTTT
>CAZXDS010000112.1:0-11353 GCA_964639525.1 uncultured Melioribacteraceae bacterium
AATCGTTTATCTTGGTTGTTAGAAAATTTGTAAGAAATAATTGATTAAATTAATATTTGGAATTTTTAGATTTCAAAAATATTATTATTTTTTGAAAATTTATAATTAGTACAGAATACAATGGAAATACGGGAATTTCAAAATAACTTTGGCATTATCGGGAAATCGAAAAAGATTAGAGATCTCGCATCTATTACAATGCAGGTTGCACAATCCGATATTTCAGTATTGATTTATGGCGAAAGTGGAACGGGGAAGGAAGTTTTTGCGAAAGCACTTCACGGCTACAGCAAGCGAGCAAGGCAAAAACTCGTTAGTTTAAACTGCGGTGCTATTCCGGAAGGAATTCTTGAAAGTGAATTGTTCGGACACAAAAAAGGTTCCTTTACGGGTGCAATAGATAACAGAAAAGGATATTTTGAAATTGCGGATAAAGGTACATTATTCCTTGATGAAATTGGAGAAATGGCTTCAACTACGCAAGTAAAATTATTGCGGATTTTGGAAACCAACGATTTAACTCCCATCGGCGGAGAAGAGTCCAAACACGTAGATGTTAGAATTATTGCCGCAACGAACAAGGACCTTCAAAAAGAGGTTGATAACAACAGATTTAGAAATGATTTATACTTTAGATTAAAAGCCGTAACATTAACAATTCCCCCTCTCCGAAAAAGAAAAGAAGACATTCCTCTTTTGGCAGAACATTTTGTGAGGGAATATTCAAACAAAAATAACGTGCCCGTTTTGCCGATAACCGAAAAGGCAATGAATTTATTAATCTATTACAAGTGGCCCGGAAATATAAGGGAATTGAAAAATGTTATAGAAACAGGATTGGCTTTGAACAGAACAGGAGTACTTGACGAAGCGGATTTTTCGCCAAACCTTTCCTTCAATGAAAAAACTTCCGCAGAACAATTTCTTCCGGTTCATTTGAGCCGTTCCCCTGAATCTGTTGATAGAGAAATGATTATTAGTGCATTGATTGAAATAAAAAAAGACTTAATAGATTTAAAAAAAGTTGCTTATGATAGTGTGAAAAAAAATAACATAATTCAGGATGATGAAATTCGTGAAGTTAAATCCTTGGATTTGATTGAAAAAGAAGCGATAATCAACACATTAAAATTTACCAAATGGAACAAAAAAAGAGCTGCGGAATTACTTGAAATTGGCGAAAGAACTCTTCACAGAAAAATAAAAGAATATGATATCTAAAAAATCAAATATATTGTTTGTGATTCTAATATTATCAATGGTTTTATCAGGCTGCCATTATTCTTTTACCGGAGCTTCTGTTCCTGATCATTTGCATACGATTGCTATTCCTTTGTTTAAGGATAATTCGGGTTCGGGCGAGCCGGATTTGAACAGTAATTTTACTTCTCAAATAATACAATTATTTATTGATGACAACACTCTTCAATTAACCGAAAAACAAACCGCTGATGCAATTTTGAATTGCACAATTTCCGGGTTTTCAGATTTGCCAACAACAATAACCGGAAACGAACAAATTTCACTCAGGCGTGTTACTCTAAATGTTAAAGCGGTTTACCGTGATATTGTAATGAAAAAAACAATTTGGCAGCAAACATTTACAAACTATGAAGATTACGAAAATAAAGATGATATTACACAAAACCGGCGTGATGCAATTGATGCCGCAATTAAAAAAATTAGTGAAGATATTCTGCTTGCAGTTGTATCCAACTGGTAACAAATTTAGGATTTATTAATATGTTCATAGATGAAATAGTTTTATACTCTTATATATTTTCTTTAACGATACTGCTTATTTTTTCGAGCCACGGTTTTATAATGCTTTACTATCATAGAAAATATAAAAAGGTTAATCCGCTGCAAGATAAAAGTGATGTTTGCAGTAAAAAAATTTCTGTACAGCTTCCCCTATTTAATGAAATGTACGTAGCCGAAAGAGTGATTGATGCAGTCTGTAAACTTGATTACCCAAAAGAATTGTTCGAAATTCAGGTACTTGACGATTCCACGGATGAGACTTTTAACATTGTACAGAAAAAAGTTAAGCAGAAAAAATTTGAAGGTTTTAACATAAAGCACATTCACAGAGTTAACCGAAAGGGATACAAAGCAGGAGCATTAAAAGAAGGATTAGAAACAGCAAGCGGTGAATTTATTGCAATTTTTGATGCCGATTTTATTCCGCCAAAGGATTTTTTGCGAAAAACCATGCGGTATTTTACTAAAAAAGAAATTGGTATGGTGCAAACTCGTTGGGGACATTTGAATGAAAATTATTCTGTGCTTACAAAAGTTCAGGCACTTGCTTTAGATGGACACTTTGTAATCGAGCAATCCGTTCGCAACAAATCCGGTTTTTTTATTAACTTTAACGGAACCGGCGGAATTTGGAGAAAAGAGTGCATTATGGACGCCGGCAATTGGCACGATGACACAATTACAGAAGATTTGGATTTAAGTTATCGAGCTCAACTGCGAGGTTGGAAATTTATTTATCTCCGTGATTTTAAAACTCCGGCTGAACTTCCTTCGGAAATTAATGCTCTTAAAGCACAGCAATTTAGGTGGACAAAAGGTGCGATTGAAACGGCAAAGAAAATGCTTCCGCTTGTTTGGAAATCAAAACTTCCTCTTAGAATTAAAGTGCAATCTACGTTTCATTTAACAAATAATCTTGTTTTTCCATTTATTTTACTTGCCGGAATATTAAATGTACCGCTCATTTTTATCAAAAATGCAGGACCTTACGATGTGTTTTTTAATTTCATGTCGGTATTTGCACTTGCATTTGTAAGCTCGTTTTTATTCTATTTGTATGCTCAAAAAGATGTGTATTCGGATTGGCGAAAAAAGATGACTCTTTTTCCTATATTTATGGCGGGTAGTATGGGACTTGCCGTCAACAATTCGCGAGCAGTTTTTGAGGGATTGATGAATAGAAAAAGCGAATTTGTAAGAACTCCCAAATACCAAATTGTAGATAAGAACGATAAATTAGCAGAAAATAAATATTTTAAGAATACAAAAGTTGAGTCGTCGGCTTTTATTGAATTACTTCTTGCATTATATTGCTTTATCGGAGTTGGGGCTTCTATTTATTTTAGGGAATTTGCAGCAATTCCTTTTCAGCTAATGTTTTTCTTTGGTTTTGCAATGGTCTCCGGTTTATCATTTAAACATTCATTATTTAAGGATAAAAAGGTTCGTGTCAAATAATACTTCAAATATTACCGCAAATAAATTTGCATTAATTTATGAGTTTAATAATTCTTCACCGCTATTTGCAAGAGTTGCTGCTGATTTAATTGACAACAATAAATTAGACAGAGCCATTGAAATTTTGGAAAATGGAATTAAACTATATCCGAACTATCCAACTGCCTATTTTATTTATGCCAAAGCTTTAGCACTAACCGGCAATATTGATAATGCAAAGCAAATGGTTGAAGCCGGCGCCGATATATTGGAAGATGACGAGACTAAAAATTATTATCTCAATTTAATTTCTGAAACTGCAGAAAGAGCAAACGAATTTACAGAGAGCAAACGAGTTAACTTTTTTGATGAAAATTCTGAAGAAAATCACCAAGAGAAATCGGAAGTTTTTGAAGATAATCTTACTGAACTTGCCTCAAAATTAGACGATGCAAAAATTGAACTGCCTCCGGAAGATAACCATGTCACTGAAATAGCCGAAATAGAACAAGAAGATACTGTGGAGCATGAGGAATTTGATATCAGTTCTCTTGACGACGGACTTGTTTCGCAAACACTCGCTGATATATTTATTGCTCAGGGTAACTTAAAAGCTGCTAAAGCAATATTTCAAAAATTATTGGAAACGGAACCGGAAAAAGAGGAAATTTATCTTGCGAAGATAAGTGATATTGAATTAAAACTTCGCGACCAAAACACGTCCAACGAGACATAATTGATTTTATGTCAACTCTTAAAAATGGAAAATTATCACGGGATTTTTATTTGCGGCATCCGACAAATGTGGCAAAAGATCTGCTTGGTAAAACAATTGTTTACTACCAATATAAAAAAAAGTATTCCGCAAAAATTGTAGAAGTTGAAGCGTATCGCGGCAGTACTGATAAATCGGCACATTCATTCGGTGGAATTTCAAAACGAAATAAAGTTATGTTTGATAAAGGCGGAAAGCTTTACGTCTATTTAATTTACGGTATTCATTATTGTGCTAATGTTGTTACCGGTTTGCAAGGCCAGGGTGATGCTGTTCTAATTCGAGCGGTAGAACCGATTGAAGGAATTGATTTTATGACTAAAAATAGAACTGCAAAAAAGAAAAGCAAACTACTGTCTCAAACTCAATTGACAAACGGACCTGCAAAATTATGTGAAGCATTTGGCATAAATAAAACTCACAATGGTATGGATTTGACCGGTGATGATATTTTTATTCTTGATGGTGAACCAATCAATAAAAATCAAATTGTAACCACAACACGAATCGGAATAACAAAATCAACTGAATTAAAATGGCGGTATTATATTAAAGAAAACAAATTTGTTTCACGCAAATGAATATGAATAGAAACATACTCATAGTTCGAACGGACAGAATTGGTGATGTCGTGCTTACTTTACCACTCGCAAGTTTGATTAAAAAACACTATCCGGAAAGTAAAGTTGCTTTTCTTGTGAGGGAATATACTGCACCGCTTCTGTTTAACAATAATGATATTGATGAAATACTAATTTTAAAAGAGAATAAAAATGTAATTTTAGAAAATGAAAATATTCGACTTTTAAGCAGAAAAAATTTTGATACGGCTTTTATTGTTAATGCCTCTTTTAAGTTAGCTTCGATTTTGTTCAAATCAAAAATTAAAAATAGAATAGGAACGGGTTATCGTTGGTATTCATTTTTATTTAATAATAAGATTTTTGTACATCGCAAAAACGGGAATAAGCACGAGCTTGAATACAATGTGGATATGTTGCAGCAAATTGACATTAACGAAAACGTGAACGCTAATAATGTATGTTTTAACATACAAGTTGATAATAATAGTAAACAAATAGTTGATGAATTATTAAAAGCGAATCAAGTCTCAAATAAAAGAAAACGGATAATTGTTCATCCCGGCACCGGAGGAAGTGCTTTTGACCTTCCAAAAGAAAAACTTAAAATATTAGTCGGACGTTTGGCACGTGAATTGAACACAGAACTGATAATAACCGGTAGTAACAAGGAAATTGATTTATGCGCGTTTGTAGCCGGAGATTCAAATGCACAAAATTTTTCGGGTAAGTTAAATTTATCAGAAATGATTGCTTTAATTGATTCGGCTGATATTTTAATCGCTAATTCTACCGGACCGATTCATATTGCGGCGGCACTTAATAAATTTGTAGTTGGGTTTTATCCAACAATCCCCTCAATGTCGAAAACAAGATGGGGACCTTTTACATCAAAGGGCAAAGTATTTGAACCGGATAATTGCATGGAATTTAATATGAAACAATTTCAAAAGAATAATTGCATGAACAATATTAACGTCGAAGAAGTATTTGATTATATTAAAAATATTATTAACAAAATTCAAAATAATTAAATATAAATCATGAAATTATCATCCTTCATATTGCTGTTTCTTGTTACTCAATTAGTATTTGGGCAGAATGCTGATTTTCGTACAATTGAGAATAATGCTTTTACGGTGGGAGAAAAATTAACTTTTAGTGTGAACTACGGATTTGTTACTGCAGGTTATGCTGTAATGGAAATTCCTAAAATAACACAAATATTTCATAGAAAAGTTTATCAAATTAATTTTAAAGTTAATACTACATCAACATTTGATCACTTCTACAAAGTTCGTGATAAGTATGTTACATATCTTGATACTGCCGGAATATTTCCTTGGCGTTTTGAACAGCATATTCGTGAGGGAGGCTACACTCGAGACTTCTCCGCTTTTTTTGATCAGGTGCACAAAAAAGCTCGCACTTCGGAAGGTTCATATACTATACCCAAATATGTAAACGATATTATTTCCGCTTTTTACTTTGTTCGTACAATCGATTTTAGCGATTTTAATAA
This sequence comes from uncultured Melioribacteraceae bacterium, assembly GCA_964639525.1. Lineage (GTDB taxonomy): Bacteria > Bacteroidota > Ignavibacteria > Ignavibacteriales > Melioribacteraceae > CAZXDS01. The sequence goes on from CAZXDS010000112.1 coordinate 6,080, forward strand.
AGGTGATAAAATCCGTCTTGAAAATTTTTACAAAGATAAAACATACCCGCTAATAATTATTTACCGTGGAAAAGAAACTATTGAAGTTGATGCGGGTACATTCAATTGTATTGTAGTGGAACCTATTGCGGAAAAAGGAAAACTATTTAAAAGCGAAGGAAATCTTCTGGTATGGCTCACTGATGATAGTCTCAAAATGCCTGTCAAGGTTAAATCAAAGATCGTAATTGGTTCTATCAATGCTGATTTGATTAAGTACGAAGGACTTAACGGAAAATTGAATTCTAAGATAGATGACTAATAATTTCAGTTTTAATAATTCAAGCAACTCATTCCGTAATTTCATATTTTTTGAATCAATATGAATAATGACAATTTAGATAATCATAGTTCTGATAGTGCGGAAAAAGAAAACCGGAACCAGTACGACCCGAAATCTTTTATTCATCCAATAATGTCGCCGACAAAAGCAGCCATACTTGCCTTAGTTCTTGTTTTTTTGTTGTACCAAATTGGCGGGGCAATATTAACGCTGGCAATATTCGGATTAAATTTTGAAAAAGCTGATGTTAATGCTATGCGACTATTAACAATGGGCGGACAAATTCTCCTTATTCTGCTTCCGGCATTATTACTCTCAAAATTTATTTATGAAGATGTTACAACCATTTTACGAGTAAAATTTGTTAAGCTAAAAGAAACAGGATTATTTATTTTAGGTTTAATTATTTTAACTCCGCTTTTACAAAGTTATATTAACATTCAATCTTTTATTATTGATAAACTTGCGGCAACTTTTCCGTTTGTAAATGCCGGTAAAACTTTTCTGGATAAACTGGACAAACTTGTTGAATTGACATACGGCAATTTACTTTCAGTACATAATGCCGCTGATGCAATTTTGGTTGTGCTTGTAATTGCAGTTATTCCTGCACTTTGCGAGGAAACTTTTTTCAGAGGATTTGTTCAAAGCAGTTTCGAATTCAAATTAAAACCATGGAAGGCAGCGTTAATAACTGCAATATTTTTTGGTGTTTATCACTTTAATCCTTATGGATTACTTCCTTTAATTTCACTCGGTTTTTTCTTCGGATTTGCCGCATATAAATCTAAGTCGATATTTATTCCCATGATTTTGCACTTCCTAAATAATTTTGTTGCCGTAACATTATACCTTATTTTCGGCTCCGAAGATATTATGGAATCGTCTTCAGTTTCATCAGACGGACTAATGTTAAATTTAATTGGCTTTATATTTCTATTATTAATTTTTGTTACATTAATATTGACAATAAACAAATTTTATAAAAATCAAAATTTAGCTCCGGAGGAAAAATGATTTGTCCTAAATGTGAATCGCATTATGTGAATGGCGTTACTATTTGTCCCGACTGTAATACACAATTAATTCCAATTGCTGAATATGAAGGCAAGCTAATTCATCCAAAAGATTGGGTAATTGTTTACACTACTGATGCTGAATATAAAGCTGATATGTTCAAGGCGAATCTTGAAGGTGCTGATATTGACGTGCTGCTTCTTGGGCAAGACGATAAAAATTTTCCCGTCCCCGGTGATTTTTCAGTCATTAAAATTCTTGTTAAAAAAACAGATTCTGAAGCTGCCATTGCAATTATTAATGATATTAATTCTCATTCAGAAAATTCGGATGAAAACTAAATGGCTCTTAGCAACACGGCAACAAGAATAATTGTTTCTATTCTGGCAATACCAATTATATTACTTGTTTCTTTTTTCGGTGAATTATATTTTGTTGCCTTTGTTTCATTTATTGGATTGACTGCTTTCTATGAATTTTCAACAATGTCGAAAAAGAAAGGGATTTCAATAAACTTTCCATTAGGACTGGCTTTCTCCTTTTTCCTGATATTAAATTTCTATTATAGTTTTGCCGGAGAACTTTTTCTCTTTCTTGCCATTTCATTCATTCTTTTACTTTTTGAATTATTCAGAAATAAAGGCTCTGTAATTTTAAATGTTGGAAGTACGCTATTGGGAGTTTTTTATATCGGCATTTTTGCGGGAACGCTCGTTGGAATTAGACAAATGTTCATTGGAACACAGCAGCTTTACAATAGTGGAGGAATTTTAATTATTTTTATTTTTGCTTCAATATGGATTTGTGATTCAGCCGCTTTTTTTATCGGTTCTGCAATCGGGAAGCATAAGCTATTCCCTCGTGTTAGTCCAAATAAAAGCTGGGAAGGAGCAATTGCCGGTTTTATTTTTACGGTATTAACAATGATTGCATCGCGTTTCCTGTTCTTAGATTTTCTTTCCATTACACAATCTATAATTCTCGGAATTATAATCGGTAGTATCGGGCAATTAGGAGATCTTGTAGAAAGTTTAATTAAACGCGATGCCGGAGTGAAAGATTCGTCGGCACTTATTCCCGGACACGGAGGAATTTTTGACCGTTTTGATTCACTATTATTTACTGCACCGGCTGTTTATTTTTATCTGTTTTATTTTGTGATATAAATTGATTTGTTAAGTTTTATCTAAAATATATTCTAATTTATCTACATAGAGGCATAATGAAACTATCAATTTCAAAATCATTTTCTACAATACTTATTATTTTTATATTTTCAATTTCTATCAAAGCACAACAGCCTGATTCTTCGAAACAAAAAATCACATCACTTCAAAAAGGTTCCTGGTCATTGCAATTTGCTTACAACAACTATCTGGGTTTTGATTCTTTCAAAGGCGGAAATATTTCGGCAAAATATCATTTTACAGAAAACAGTGCTTTGAGATTTGGAGTTAATTTAAATCTAAAAACTAATAAACAGAATTTGTCAAACAATACAATTTTAAATGATACTTCTTCAAATTCTGATTTGTTTTTCTTTGATAAAAAAAACGATTTTATCAATATTTCGATAGTTACCGATTATGTCTTCTATATAACTACAAAAAAACACATAAATCTATTTTTAAGCGGTGGTGTTATTTTCGGCATTGGTTATTCCAAAGAAGATACTAAGAATGCTTTTGGTACTCTTGATTCTATTGATGTTATCGGTGATAGAAAAATAAATACTTCAAATATAGGTATTAATTTTTCTATCGGTGCCGAGTGGTTTATGACACCAAATTTTAGCATTCACGGGGAATATCAAACTTCCGCTATTTATCAGTATAGCAAATCTAATATTACAGCAACAAAATTTGGTAACAGAGGAAATATTCAACTTATTGAAACAGTTGATAAATCATTCGGATTTTCTCCAGGTAATTTACTTGTTGGAGTTTCGCTCTATTTTTAGGTAAATGTATTTGTAAAATCATTTTTCTTAGAACAAAATACTGTGTCGAAAGATAATTTTCGACACAGTATTTAATATGAACCTAATTTAGTTCAATTACGATTAAAACAATTCATCAACCGTTAAATACCTTTCCCCTGTATCGTAATTAAAACCTAGAATAATTTTCTTTTCATTTATGGTTTTTAATTGTTTATTAATAGCTGCGAGTGTTGCTCCTGTTGAAATACCGCAAAAAATTCCTTCTTGTTCAGCAGCAGCTTTTGCAAAAGTATATGCTTCCTCATTAGTAACGGAAATGGTTCCGTCCAACAAATCCGTATATAAATTTTTCGGTATAAAACCACCGCCTATTCCTTGAATTTTATGTGGACCAGGTGCACCGCCGCCAATTACCGGAGAATCCGAAGGCTCGACTGCGAGCACTTTAATATTTGGAAAATGTTGCTTTAAAATTTCCGCTGTTCCTGAGATATGCCCGCCTGTACCAACTCCTGTAATTAAATAATCAATTCCTTCGGGAAAATCATTTATTATTTCAACTGCTGTTGTTTTTTTGTGAATTTGCGGATTTGCTTCATTAGTAAATTGTTGCGGCATCCAATAATTAGAATCATTGCCAATTATTTCAACCGCTTTATCAATTGAGCCTTTCATTCCAAGCTCACGCGGAGTTAGTACAAATTCGGCTCCGTATGCCGACATAATTTTTCTCCTTTCAATTGACATTGATTCCGGCATAACCAAAACAATCTTATATCCTTTTACAGCGGCAACCATTGCCAAACCCACACCTGTATTTCCGGAGGTTGGTTCAATTATTGTCATCCCTTTTTTTAGAAGTCCTTTATTTTCGGCATTCGCAACCATTGACACTGCAATCCTGTCTTTAATGCTTCCACCCGGATTGAATTTTTCCAATTTTAACCAAACCTCAGAATCAAATGATTTAAAAAGTTTATTTATTCTTACGTGAGGTGTGTTCCCGATTGTGTCTAATATATTACTTGCTTTCATATCTATATCTCCAATATTTTTTAAATAATAAAATTTAGTGCGTCATTTTCCGAATCATTTTTTAAACTAATTTCGCTGCGATGATAAACCATCGAGTTGGCGTCAACGCTTCGTGTAAGCCAAACATTACCACCTATAACACTACCTTTACCAATCTTGGTTTGCCCGCCGAGTATTACAGCATTTGAATAAATAATCACATTATCTTCAATTGTCGGGTGTCTTTTCTCTTTTGCTAACTCCTTCTTTATGCTCAATGCACCAAGTGTAACGCCTTGATAAATTTTTACATTATTTCCGATAATCGAAGTTTCGCCAATTACAATTCCGGTACCGTGGTCAATAAAAAAATTTGAACCAATTTCAGCTCCGGGATGAATATCAATTCCCGTAATTTGATGAGCATATTCGGTTATTATTCTTGGTAATAACGGAACACGCAACAAAGTTAGTTCGTGGGCAAACCTGAAAATGGCAATTGCTAAAAAACCGGGATATGCAAGAATTACTTCATCTACACTTTCCGCAGCAGGGTCCCCGTTATAAATTGCGTTTGCATCTGCCATTAAACTTTTATGAATTGATGGTAAATGCTGAGCATATTTTTTTGCCGTTGCTTGAGCGAGTTCGTAATCATCGCCACTGATTGAGAAAAGTATTTCACGCAGATTTCTTCTAAGCAAATAAATTTTGCTTTCAATCTCTTCGGCATCAAAATATGTGTTTTCTGAATAATGCGGGAAAAGTAATTGAAACAAGTCATCAACAAATGCTTGGGCTTTTCTCCTAATTGGTAATTTTGTTTTGTGTCCTTTTCTTATTTCTATCAAATTTTCGGCAAAACCGGATAAATTAATATCACTGTTTACAACCATGGTAAATTCCTTTGGTAATAATTGTGTGTAATGTTTTGATTAATTAAATGTTAAAATATGTAAATTTTAACAAATGCAGGTGT
>CAZXDS010000113.1:0-2445 GCA_964639525.1 uncultured Melioribacteraceae bacterium
GGGAATAAATAACAGGAAGTATTTGTCAAACCGACTGAAAGCAAAAAATAATTTTACTTAATAACAAACAACTTGGAGGAGAAATGAAAACTCAAAAATTAGTTTCAAAAAATTTTGCAATGCTTATTCTAATGATTTCGCTGATGTTTACATCTATATCTTTTTCACAGAAATCGAAAGCACACAGATTTGAAGGAAAATTTCTAAATCAAATTTCTGAACTAACCGATCAGCAGCGTAATGATTTGAGAACAATTATCAAACGGGAATTTGATAATGGCGTTTCAAGAACAGAAATAAGAGAAAAAGTATTTACTACTTTAAAAGAGTGGGGAATTAAAGTTCCGGAAAGAATGAAGAATTTTACATTCGGGAAAATGCAGCGCAGGTTTGACAATTCTTTTGACAAATTAACAAAGGTTCAAAGGGCTGAATTACGAAAAAAAATGACGCAGTTGTGGGATTCCGGTTCAACACGTAATGAAATGCACGAAGCAGCAAAAACATTGTTTGATAAATGGGGATATGAATTACCGGATTTTAGAAAAAACAACCGCTTTATGTTTAATCAATTTAGAAAAAGAGCACGGTTCTCTGATAAATTAACTGTTGACCAAAGAAAAGAATTGAGGGCTGCATCAAAATCTCTTTGGGAAAGCGGTGCAACGACAAAGGAAATAAGAAACCAAACGAAAATCAAGTTGGAAAAGTGGGGCATTAAAACACCAAAAGCAGGAAAATTTGCTAAAAAATTTGGTAGAAGACACTCTAAATTTGCTAATTGTGCAAAACGTTTTTCAAACAAATTAACCGAAGAACAGCGAGCTGAATTGCGGGAAACGGTAGCAGAAAAAAGAAAGTCAGGTGCTGATAGAAAAGAAATTAGAGAAGCCATAAATGAAAAATTTAAGGATTGGGGAATTGAAACTCCTTCTAAAATGAAGAGCCAAAAATACTTTAATCAGTTTAAAAGATTTGGGAGAAATATGGATAAACTTTCTAATGATCAAAGAAAAGAAGTAAGAACTATGGCGAGTGATATGCGAAAAAATAATGCTTCTTTTGAAGAAATTAGAAAAGCAGTAAAGAGTAAAATTGATAGTTTTGAAGTTAATTCTGCCCAAAAAAATTAGTCGGAAATATTTTTAAAAACTAAAAGATTACAAAACCCCGTAAAAGTTATTTCGGGGTTTGTTTTTTTATTATGATTTACAAAATTATTTTGAGATAATTTTTATCCCGCTATTTGATGCCGCAATAACTTTGAAAGTAGTTCCGATAAAAAGCCCGTGTTCAACTATTCCGGCACGTGCTTCTAAATCCATTGCTAACTTAGTCGGATTATAAATTTTACCAAAGTCGGCATCGAGTATCCAATTCCCTTCATCTGTAATAAAAGTTCTGCCATACTCATCAATTCTTAATCTTACAGAAGCACCAATACTTTCCAAATATTTTTTTTCAACTTGAGCAGCAAATTTTATTACTTCAACGGGCAATGCCCACTTAGTACCCAGCTTGGTTGAAAGTTTTGATTCATCAACTATAATAATATTTTTATTGCTTGCTTGAGCTAATATTTTTTCTCTAAGCAGAGCACCGCCGCCGCCTTTAATCAAATTTAATTCCGTATCAACTTCATCGGCGCCGTCAATGGTTATATTGATATATTGAGTTTTGTCAAAAGTAGTTAACTGAACATTATTCCGCATTGCTTCCTTTTCAGTAGCAGTTGAGCTTGGGATACCGACAATATTCTTTAGTTCCCCGCTTTGTAGCAATTCACCAATTTTACGAACAGCAAAAACAGCCGTGCTGCCGGTACCCAGCCCAACAACCATTCCGGATTCAATAAATTCCACAGCTTTTTCTGCCGCTATTTTTTTTAGTATTTGTTTATCCATTTGTTATGAGTTTAATATTATGATTTAATTACAAACATAAATAAAAATTTTGTTGTAGTAGTTTTTAAATATCTTCATAAAACGAATTAACAGCCTCTTCCAAATCATTAAATACACTGAAAACTTTATCCATATACGTTATCATAAAAAGAGTTGACTGGTGTTTAATGTTGTAAACAAGTACCATCTCACCCGCATCATTTACCACGGTTCGAAGAGATTTTACAAGTGCCCCAAGAAATGTTGAATCAATTAAAGTACATGCACGGAGATCGACAATCAATTTGTTTTGCCCTGCAAATACAGCATCTTCAATATGTTTTATAAATGATTTTGAACAGCTTAAATTTGCTTTCGGAGTATTTACAAAAACGATGAGTAATTCTTTATATTGAGCACTATAAAACGAGCTATCATAATTTACTTTTAGTGACAATTTTTTAATATCCAAAGCTTGTTGTGCGTTTGTATCGGTTGTTTTACTAATTTTACTACTTCTAGTTGAGGGTATTTCCCTTCTGTCTTTTTCATAAATTACTAA
>CAZXDS010000113.1:2545-11317 GCA_964639525.1 uncultured Melioribacteraceae bacterium
AGTTTTTCTTTGTTCATCGTCTTTTAAAAATTTCATAAAATATTGAATATTAAAAGTTAAAAAGCTTTTAATTCAATCTCAACCATTGAATAATCGTCTTCAAAAGATTTCCACATTTTAAAATTTACTAATGTATTGTAAATATCTTCGAGTGAATTCAAATCTTTAGTGGAACTTTTTTCAATTATGTTAACAAACTCATCAAAATCTAAATTAATTCCATCATTCTTTTCAATTTCAAAACAGCCATCGCTAAATAGATAAATTTTGTCCCCTTTATCAAGTTGATAAAAAGTATTCTCATATTTGTAGTCAGGGAAGGCACCAATCATTATATCTTTCTCCCCAAGTTTTGTCAATCCCTTTTTACCAATACAAACAGCTGGCGGATGCATTGCTGAAGCAGTAGTTAAAACCATACTGTTTTTATCAATTACGCCATACCATATTGCAAAAAATTTATCTTCGTGTTCCTTCATGTCAAAAGTTTTATTTAAACAATTTAATACATCAGCGGGATTTGCAAAATTAGTATTTGGAAGCGTTTGTGATTTGATGATATCCATTATTGTTGTTGTTAATAAAGCAGCTCCCACTCCGTGTCCGCTTACATCAATCATATAAAATAAAAATTTATCTTCATTTAACCAGCAATAACCAAATGAATCTCCTCCGAGTTGAGACGAAGGAATAAATTTCCAATCTGTTTTGATTGGAGTAATAAGTTTTTCAGGAAGTAAAGACTCAATATATGAAGCTGCTTGCTTCATTTCCGAATCCATTTTGGAATTTAATTCTCTCAATTCCTCTGTGCGTATTGCTACTGTTTTTTCCAACTTCTTTTTTTCAATAATTATTTTGCGAGCACGCCAACGAATAAATAACAACGTTGAGACAAAAAAAGTTAATATATAAATTGTATAAGCCCACCACGTTTTCCATGGTGGAGGAAAGACGTTCAATCTAATATTTAGCGATTTGTCGTTCCAAACGCCGTCGTTATTACTTGCTTTTATTTTTAGAATATATTCTCCGGATGGAAGACTAGTAAACGTAATATCACGTTTTGTTCCAAGTTCAATCCACTTATCATGGAATCCTTCAAGCATGTAAGCGTATTGATTTTTTTGAGATTTGTAAAAATTCAATCCGGCAAATTCAAATGAAATAACGGCATCTTTATACGTTAGTTCTAATTCTTTGGTTGCGGAGATATGTTTTTCTAAGCTAACTTTTTTATTGAACTTTTTGAATGCGGTTAAAACGACGGGTGGTTTGAATTGGTTTTTCCTAAAATTGTGAGGATAGAAATAAGTTATTCCATTTACTCCGCCGAAAAACATCTCACCACTTTTACTTTTAAAGTATGAAGCAGTATTAAATTCATTTCCCTGCAATCCGTCGTCAACATCGTAATTAGTAAACGTACTATCGTTAGGGTTAAATTTTGATAATCCAAGGTTTGTGCTTAGCCAAAGATTTCCTTTTTCGTCTTCAAGAATTCCATAAATAACATTATTTGGCAGCCCGTCTTTAACTGTAAAATTATTGAATGTTAATGATTCTCTATCCAATTTGTTAATTCCATTTGCAGTGCCAATCCATAAAACTCCGCTTTTACTTTCACAAAAGGAAAAAATTTGATTGCTGCTTAAAGATTTTGGATTATCTTCATTATGCGTAAAGCGGGTAAATGTGTTTGTTTCTCTATTAAAAAGAGAAATTCCTCCAATAGTAGTTCCAATCAAAAGATTTTTTTGGCTATCTTCAAAAATTATTTTTACTTTACCGTCTGCAATACTCTGCGGATTATCAGAACTATAACCGAAATATTCAAATTTTTCTGTTGTGCGATCAAAACGATTTAACCCCCTATCAGTTCCTATCCATAAATCTCCATAGCTATCGGCTGAAATTTCATAAACATAGCTGCCGCATAAATTATCGGGTGCCGGTGCGTGTTTAGATTTATATTTATAAGATTCGTTGGTTTGTTTATTAAATTGAAAGAATCCTCGTCCTTCTGTTCCTACCCAAAGTATTTGGGAATTGTCAGGATCTTCACAAACTGAATATACCGGGTCAATGCCGAAAAAATGCTCTATCTTGTTATTTTTTTTATCAATTTTGTTTAAACCTGGGTATCCTCCAGCCCAAATTATTTGATTGGCATCTACATAAATAGCCCGTGCGCTGGAAAAACTAATTGAGTTATTATCTGTTGGATTATTAATTATATTATTAAACTTTTTTCCAATTAATTGAGAATAAAACATTCCAAAACCATTGGACCCGATCCATAAAAGCCCGCTTCTATCTATAAACAATGACCATATTCCGGTTTCCCTTGAGCCATAACCGATTTCTTTTTGGTAATCATAAGAATCGAAGGTTTTTGTTTCTGTATTAAACTTCATGAGATTAGTATCGTCTGTACCAATCCATAAATTTCCATTTTTATCAAAAGAAATAGCCCTATAACAATCACCTACCATATCGCTTGTATCTTTCTGATCAACCAAGTAATTAGTTGTTCTCCACGTTTTTGTATCTAATTTAGAAAGCCCGCCGCAGAATCCCCCCGCCCAAATATTTCCAAGAGTATCTTCTGCAATAGTTTTAACAATTATTCCATTTAGCGGATTCCGATCATAACTATCCCAAAAATAATGTTTGAACCTGCCAGTTTTTCTATAAAGTACAGATAGTCCACCTAAATTAGTTCCAACATAAAGGAAATCTTTGTTTCCATGTTTAGGTGAATAAAGAGATTCGATATAGCTATTACTTAAGCTGTTTCTATCTTTCGGATCATGTACAAAATGAGTAAATGTTTTTGTTGTCGGGTCATATTTATTTAATCCTCCTCTTGTTCCAAACCAAAGGATTCCATCATTATCCTCGCTTATTGCATTTACAACATTATTAATAATACTGTTTGAATCACTCGTGTTGTACAAAAATCTTTGGAAACTATTTTTAACCGGATCAAAACGGCAAACGCCGCCGCCGTTAGTTCCAACCCAAAGATATCCGCGGCTATCTTCAAAAATTGACAAAATCCAATTATTGCTTATGCTTGCAGTATCGCCGTTAATGCGCCTAAAAACTATAAAATTATACCCGTCAAATTTATTAAGTCCGTCTTTGGTCCCAAACCACATAAATCCTTTTGAATCTTGAGTAATACAGCTTATTGAACCTTGTGAGAGTCCATCATTGGCAGAAAGATGTTCAAATTGGTATTGTTGATTTTGTGCTACAAGGATTGAATTATTTATGATAAATATTAATATTACAAACAGGGAGTCTTTTATTGATCTTGACATATAAGAAAATTTTCCCACAAAATTTTGTAATTCTTATTAGAAAATATCACTAAACAATTTTTTTAATGATAAACTGTTAGCTGACTTTTTATATATTAAAAAAACGAGCTATTCTTATATACACAATCTTAGTTGCCTTTCAGAACAATCACGGATTCTGTGAAAAAGCAAGTTAGAGTGTGTTATACATTCATTCAGTCCGGCATCTGCCGGATAATTTCCGATCGCAGATTCCTCGCAGAGTCCTTGTGATGTGAAAAACCACTATCGTTCCAGTATATTAGTATTTACTGCAATGTTACGGGTTTCTTATTAAAGAAAAATAGTTGAAAAATTATAAAATATCAATTATTTAAACTATTAAATAATTATTTATTTAGAAATTAATATCTGCTATTTTATTAAAACCATTTTTCGAGAAAGATTAACCTTTTCACTTGATAAACGGTACATATAAACTCCTGAAGCGAGCTTGGATGCATCAAATTTTACAGAATATTTACCTGCCGATAAATTTTTATTAATTAGAGTTGTAACTTTTTGACCAAGTATATTATAAATGTTCAAAAGATATTTTCCCGAAACAGGAACACTAAAATTGATATTTGTAGTCGGATTAAACGGGTTTGGATAATTTTGACTTAAAAAAAACTTGGAAGGGAGATTATCAATAAAAGTAATTCCAACAGGAATATCGGCATACTTATTTCTACTTTGAATCATTACAGTTTGTAAATCGGTTAAATTGTAAGCAGCGCCAATTGTAAATGCAATATCTTTTCTTCCTCCGGCGGGCAAAGAATAAGGACCGGTTGATATGGCAAGAGAAATATCACCTGTTCCTGCGTTTTCTTTTGAAAGTCCACTCGAAATGACTTTCCATTTTTCAAATTTTGTGAATTGATCATCGACTTTTATACCGCCATCGCTGCCGTCGTTGAGTACTGCATAAAATCCGTATTTGTCAGATGAAACAAGAGCAAATCCTACAAAGACACTATCGGGATTTCCATCTTTATCAAAAGCATAGCCAAAATTATTAGTCTCATCGTAACTTACAGTATCGCCCAAATAATCTCCTCCGCTAATGTCTAAATCAAAATACAGTCCGGCATAAAAATTACTATAATTACTATCCGATGTATTTCTCAATGTGTAGCGAAGCGTAATAAATTCATCATTTGGAACATTAGCAAATGAAAAAGAATTTAACTCGGTTTGTATTCCTAATTTTGAATTGCCTGCATTGTTGTCGTTAAAAACTGTACGTCCCTGTTCATCCGCAACATCTCCGTTAGTTATAGTGAAAGGGATTTCATTGCTAAAGTCATTACTCCGCGATGTTAAATAATCAATATGTGCAACGTCCATCACGCTGGAGCTTGAAATTCCGTACATAAATGCACCTTCAAAAAGCAAGTTGCTGCCATTTTTAAATTTTAATCCATCACCACCCGTAGGAGGATCGCCGTAATTGTTAAAGCCTAAAGCACCGGTACCGTTAATTGTAAGTGCAATATCATTACCGGATTGCGTAGCGTAAGTCGGATTAAGGTTTACGGTAATCCATTGATAATCCGCATAACCACCATCAGCCGTATAATTTAATAATAATTTTAATTCATGATTTTGCGGAACAGAGGAACTAATATCAAACGAATATTTATTTGCAGAATTGCTTATGCTATCCAAAGTTCCCAATGAACCCGCACTGAAGTTATCATTTGTAATAGTGATATTACTATCTGTGCTTGTCAATTTAACCGACAACCCTGTTATGTGGCTCAGGTAATTTCGAAATTTAATTTCGATTTCAACATTTTCTCCGGATGTGAAAATTCCATCTCCGTTTCCGTTATCAATAAAATTAACATCAACTGCCCTAACCGATTTTGCATCTATATTTGAAACTGCGTTAACTGCATTTATTCTTCCGCTCCCGAGTAGTTTAGCAAAATTTGGATTAATTGCATCAATATTATCCGTGTTTGCTCGAATTTGTTCTTCAATTTGTAAACCGGTATAATTAGGGAATTGGGATTTTACCAAAGCTGCTAAACCTGCCGTAAGCGGTGTTGACATTGATGTTCCTGATAAGTTCCGGTATCCTGATTCATTCCACGTAGAATAAATTCCGGCTCCGGGTGCAGCAACATCTACAGTTACTCCGTAATTTGAAGCAGCGTAACGGGAATCTCCAATTCGAGTTCCGGCGATACTTAAAACTCCATCATAACTTGCAGGATAAGTTAGAGCATCGGAATTATCGTTGCCTGCTGCGGAAATTATAGCAACTCCTTTTGAAACAGCATAATTCATTAGTTCCTGTTCCGCATTTGAATAACTTGTTCCTCGCCAACTGAAGTTTAAAATATCAGCACCATTATCCACAGCATAACGAATTGCTTCAAATGGAAATGGAAATTCACCTGAAGAACCTGAAGTGATTTTAACAGGCATGTATTTTGAATTAAATCCAATTGATGCAATACCGGTATTGTTGTTTGTTACAGCCGCTGCTATTCCTGCAACGTGTGTGCCGTGCACAGGTGCATCTTCTGTCGGGTCGTTATCATTACTGCCGAAATCCCAGCCGTGAACGTCATCGATATATCCGTTGTTGTCATCATCAACGTTGTTATTTGCAATTTCATTTGGGTTTGTCCAAATATTCCCTTCCAAATCCGGATGGTGCCAATAAACACCGGTATCAATTATTCCAATTACAATATCAGAATTTCCTTTTGTAACATCCCAAGCTGCTGCTGCTTCAATAGTATAAAGATGCCACTGTGTGGTATCGGCATAAGAAGGATCATCAGGAGAGAACACAATATCATCAACATAGTGTGGTTCAGCCCAAAGAAGATTTTTTTGTTTTGAAAGTGTTTGGGCAAGATATTTCGGATCGTGCGGAGAACTATATTCGATAATAAATGTTTTATTCAGTTCACTGTTATCAGCATTTTTATATAACTTTATAATATTTCGTACTCCAATAAATTTATCCGCTTGTAAAAACTCAGCCTTCACTTTCTGCAAATTATTTGTACTGGTTTTAAACTTTACGATAAGTTCATTCGATACATATTTGTGCCCGTTAGTTGAAATAATATTTTGAGCAGAATTTGAATTTATTGAAATGAAAAATATTATCAACAGATAATAAATTTTTGCTGTTTTCCCAACTGAAATTTGTAACATATTAATTCCGTATTTCTTTATAATAATTATAATATTAAATATAACAATCTTAAAATATTAACTCGTTGATGCTGTTTTGTTTAATCAAAAGTATATTTTCCTCAAAATATGAATTTAGAATTCAAAAGAAAAGGCAATTATTAAACTCATTTTATTAATAATTTAAATTTCATTAAAACTGTTATATTCAATTCTTTCGTATTTTCAAATCAAATTAATCTATTTTACAATATAAATGTTGTTTTTTTGCACAGCATCAGGTATATGGTCATTTCCAAGCACTACTTTTGTAATTCGATTATCCGATTTTACTTTTAATAAAACTTCAGATTTCCCTGTCGACCAAACATCTGCTTGCTCTGTAATTGTAGCCTCTTCGCCTTCTTTACTAAAAACAGTAATCATAATTGGAATAGGAATTATACCAACTTTCTCTACTGTAATACTCGCGTTCTTTCCTTCGATATTCACATTTTTAATTGCCAAATCAGGATAACCGAATTCAAAGAACCAAGGTTTCCAAAACCAATCTAAGTTTTCACCAAGTGCATTATTAAATGAATAGAAAAAATCATAAGGAATCGGATGCTTCCCCTGCCAGCTTTGCATGTAAGTATGCAGAGCTTTCAAAAACTTTTTTTCACCAAGCATATTTCTTAAAATTTGATATGCGGAACCAGGACGCACATATGCCGAAGTTCTGTATGTTTTACCTCGCAAATGTGAAGATGGAATTATCAGCGGCATTTCCGTTTCACTTCCTGCAAAACTTTGATAGCCGATTACCGTACGCCTTAACGGATCATTTTTTTCAACATAATTTGCCTGAAAATCAGTCGGCAAAAATGTTGCCCAGCCCTCGTCCATAAATGCATATTTGGTTTCGTTTATTCCCATATAAAACGGAAAATATGTATGTGCAATTTCGTGGCTTGTAACACCAACTGTTCCGGCTTTTGAACCGGCTTCTCCTTCATTTACCATCATTGGCGATTCCATTCCGCCTGAACCGTTGAAGACTGTCAATTCAGGATATGGATAAGGCACTGCAGGCATTGTATAAGAAAAATATTCAATTGCATCTTTTGCAATTTGGTCAACCATTTTAAATTTTTTCGATTCTTCTTTATACGCGGAACCTACAACTGTTCGCCTTCCCGAATCTTTATCAACTACTAAACTCGTCATATCCCACAAATAATGGTCACTCATTCCAAATGTGAAATCGGTAACATTTTCTGCGATAAAATTGTAAGTGTTATCTTCATCATTTGTAACTTCTTTTTGTGTTAAATCTTCTTCTGTAATTACATTAATTACTTTCTCGGAAGTTCTCGCCGTTGTGTATTTGTTAAGGACTTTTTCAGTGAAAATTTCTTCCGGATTTTGAAGAACCCCGGTAGCCCAAACCACAAAATCTTTTGGAACGGTAATGTTAACATCATAATTTGAAAAATCATTATAAAATTCTACTTGTCCGCCATAATTATGAACATCCCATCCGTCAATATCATCAAAAACCGAAACTTGCGGATACCAATATGCAATAAAGAAAGAAGTGGAATCGTAAGCGCCCATTCTTTGTAATGATTTATTCGGAATAATAAAGCTCCAACTTAATTCGAGCACAACACTGCTTCCGCTTTCAAGTGAATTTGGAAGTTGGACAAACATAAGGGTTCCTGTACGACGAACAGCAGAGCTATTTGAATTTAAGTCAATTTCTTCATCATTAATAATTAGGCGATCAATTTTTACTCCGCCATTCACTGCTTTGGGGTTAATACTAAAATCTCTTGAAACGCCTTTTTTATAACGATCTTGATAATTTCGCATCACAATTCTATTTAAAGTTTCCGGACTATTATTATGATAAATAATTACTTCCGTACCGGTAAGGGTTCTCGTTTGCGGATCAATATTCGCAAAAATTTTATAGTCGGAACCATTTTGCCAATATTTTTTGCCGGGCTTGCCGTCTGCTGAACGTGTGCTATCTTTGTAGTTCTTTTGAATATTTAATGGGACATATAATTTATTCTGTGCAAACAAACCGGTTGCGAAAATAAAAATAAATCCGGCAGTTAATAAAGATGTGATTTTCATGTAAATCCCTTTTTTCTTTTATGTAGAAAACGAATTTTTAAAATTAATAAATTAAGTAGAGTTAAAGTAGTGAATAGGGGAAATAATAAAACATTGTTGAGTCCACTCTAAAAAGCCCCAAACGGACTAAAGT
>CAZXDS010000114.1:0-11185 GCA_964639525.1 uncultured Melioribacteraceae bacterium
CTATCGTTGGGATGTGCCAACCACTTGGGCATATACCTTGAGTGCCTTCTGTGGGTACGTACTGCATCGCTTCTGTCCATTCGTATAAGCCTCCGTAGGCATCACAATTGGCTGGGTCGTTATTATAACAATACTTCTCGATTATGCCATTATCTGTTTGTTGATAACCGTTAGTAGTACTATTTATCATTGTCCCTACATCAAGATTTTCTTTTAACCAGCATTGGTTTCCTATTTGTACTGTGTTATAGGTTTTGCCGGCATAATTTACTGTTGGTGTGCCAGGACAACGATTACTCATCAATTCAATATTATATGTAATGTTTTGGCTATCTAATGTTACCTGAGTTTCAAAAATATTATACCATTCTGAATTCATGAAAGCTTTCACAACGTATGTGCCCTTATTCAAACTAAAAAACTCATAATATCCATTTTGATCTGTTGTATCTTCTTTACCATCTATCGCAACAATAGCATTTTCAAATAATTCACCAGTAACTGCATCTTTGACAACACCAGATAAGTTTGCGAAACGGTAATTCATTTCTATATCGAATAAACTTGAATTACCAGTTAAAACAATTTGTTTTTGAAATATAAAATAGGAATTTTTTGTTGCTGTAATAGTATATGTCCCTGGAGCAAAATTGTGAAATTCATAATATCCACTTGAGTCTGTATAATTCGATTGACCATTGATAGATATTTGCACATTTCTTAAGTGCCCTGATGTTTCGTCATCAATTACTTGACCGGAAACCACTATTGAACCTATCATATCAAAATTATGAACGATGGATTGGCTTGAAGGCATAGTCAAGGTTTGTTCATAAGTTTCATAATCTGTCTTTGTGGCTTTAATAACTATTTCGCCAGAAGGTATGTTTTCTATTATGTAAGTGCCATCGGTTTTGGAAATTGTAGATAGATCACCCACATCGACTTTAACATCACTAACAACAATGTTTCTGTTATGCAGACTAATGATACCCGCTAAACTATTATTGACAGTTACAACAACACTTTTTTCTTTTTGAACTGTTTCTTTTATGTCACTAACCACTACTAAAATATTATATGTACCATCTTCAATTGGGGCTTTCCAATTCACCGATGCACCAGTTGTCCCATTTGGAAAAGTGCCGGCAGCCGCCGACCAGATATACGTTAAAGCATCACCATCGGCATCTGTTGCAAAACAAGAAATTGAAGTTGTTTCGTTAATTTTAATTGATTGAGGACTTGCAGTTATGTTTTGAATTATTGGTGGATTGTTTTTTGGTTCTGTTGGTGGGTCATTGCTACATGAAGCAAAAAGAATAATAGCAAACAATAATGAAATAATAACTTTAATTCTCATATCACACTCCTTTGATTTATTTCCCCACGCTCGCCCTTATTTCAGCATGCGTTTCTTAAAGAGTAGAACAAATATTGTATTTATTGAAAAATAATTAACGCATTCTAAATCTTCTTTGACACATTTGATAACTATTTTTGGAAACTCTTTATGTTTTTTCTTTACACCGTAGCTAACAGTAGGTTTATGCGGTGCTAAAAATGATCTTTCCGGTAGAATTTGGTATAGAGCTTTCATAGTTTAGTTAGCTTCTATTTGCAATAATTAAATTTGGCAATTTTCCAATTGAAAGTCAATAAATATTACCCATTCTTCCATTCCAAAAGATAATCTTCAAAAGTTTTAACGTGTAAATCTGTTTTGTTTTCGGTCTTTGTTGGTAGGAGTTTGTCAAGTAACTTTGTTAATGCCGTTACTGTTGAAGTGTTCACTTTCTCATCATTCAAACCAATATCAATTAACCTTTGAATAATTTTTGTTCTGTTCTTTTCGAGTAGGCTTTCTAACGGTTTGCGTAGTTCTGTAATTCGCTGTTGAATTTCCGGTCTTTGTTCAAGTTCACTTACCCTAACATAAAGAGTATTTGAATTCCAATTATTCGATGTTGGGTAAGCCTTAAGATACGAGTTGCTCTGGTTTAATCCGTTTGCTCTTTCCTGTGCGTATCGATCCCTTTTACTTGATAACTTTTTCATATATCAAATACAATATTAAATGTGTGGCTGACTTCGTTTTTATTCTCGGTTTTGCTTGGGAGCAGTTTATCCAATAACTTGTTTAGTATTGTTGTGTCAATTTTCTTTTTGTTTTTTCCGAGTGCCGTATCAATAGCCGTTTGAATAATCTCGTTCCGGTAGTTAGTCAATAAATTTTGATGTGGTTTCCTTAGTTCGTTTATCCTTGCTTGAATTTCCGGTCGCTTTTCAAGTTCGCTTGCACGTGCATACAAAGTATCTAATGACCATTTAACAGACTTTGGGTAAGCTATTCGATAAGATTCCGCCCTACTTAATCCGTTTGTTCTTTGTTGGCAATATGTTTCTCTCTTGTAACTTAAATTTAACATCTTCTTTAAAAAACCTTACTATTTTCTTGCTATCAAATTTATGATAAAATGTTGATATATTTCTTCATTTAAAATCAATTGTGTATTATTATTTTTCGCTATCTTACAAGGGATAATCATCATTTACAGTTACATTGTAATTATCCAATATTTCAATGTTTCCAAACGTATGATATTTAGGCACATATCGTAAAGGAACTGTTCCGGTCTGTCCGTTACGTGCTTTTGCAATTATTATACTTGATATATCTGCAGCATCAACAGAATTATTATTTTCGCCATGCTCCTGCGAATAACTTAAACTCACACCTTTGTAATCCGTTTGATAAGGGTCAATACCGTAATAACTCGGACGGTGCATGAACATTACTAAATTTGCGTCCTGTTCAATGCTTCCGCTTTCTCTTAGGTCTGAAAGAAAAGGCTTTTTACTCGGTCTGTTTTCAACAGCTCTGTTTAATTGTGAAAGTATAACAATAGGCAGTTTTGTTTCTTTCGCAAATTCTCTAAGCTCTTGACTTAACTGTCCAATTTCCAAATCAAATCTCTGTCGATTAAAATTTGTTCTAATCAGTGTTAAGTAATCAATGAAAACTACATCAACAAGACAGTCATTTATCCAATGTCTTAAAGTTGATTTTATACTTTCCGGTGTCTGCCTTGAATTATCATCAATAACATAAATATCGGAATTTAATTTTGATGCTGCGGAACGTATCTTTGCAAGTTCATTGCTGTTTATTTCACCGCTTTCAATTCTACGTGAATCAATGTTTGTAATGCCTGAAATATTTCTCGTTTGTAATTCTGCAAAAGTCATTTCAAGGCTTATAATTCCAATTTTATAATTTTGTGATAATATGTTTTTTGAAAGTTGGAGCATAAAATCAGTCTTTCCCATTCCGGGACGACCGGCAATAATTGTAAGGTGTCCTTTTGGTATGCCTGTTACCTTTGCATCAATCATTTTAAATCCGGTTTTTATATGATTCGTTTCTCCACCTTTAACTCGGTTCTCTATATTTTTTAGTAATTCATTAATTTTTGTCCTATTGTCCTATTGTCCTTGTTTGGCAATGTCCTATCGTATGCAATGTTAATTCTGCTTTGTATATCCTCGATAAATTCGTCAAGTTCAATGACGTTTTTGATATTTACGCTATGGATCTCTTTATTGAAATTTTCAACGATGTTTTTATCAAAGAATTTTGCTACAAATCGTTTGAATATTATATCTTGTAAACCCCCTGTTGTGGTTTCGTAATCAATCGAGCATTCTAATAAATCCATAATATCTATTTTACCGTATTTTTCGTAAAATTCTGTTATTATCTCATATTGCTTACGAAACTTTTTGAAATGCTCCGGTTTTAATTTTCTCAATGCAAATTCAAAATTACTGTTATCGAGTATTAAACTATCAATTATTATTTCTTCATCTTTCATTATTGAACTCCTATTTGATTAACTAATGAGTGCTGCTGATTATATTCAACAGCATTTGTTTTATTTATAATTTCATCATTCCAAGATTCGTTATTAAGATAGGTGAATGGATTTTTACGGTATTGTATATCTGGTGTTGCTTTAATGTATTTCGGCAAATGTTCTCTTATTTTATTTTTATCCGTAACTGATAATTTTTTCCATTTTTTTAAACATTTCATCCTACCAACTTTTTTATCGTAATAATTCCAAAACTCTTCAAATTCAATTCTTAACAATTCTTCTTTATTTGTTTCTTTATTTAAAGAGGAAATAGTCGCTTGTTCAAATTCATTTTGAACATTAATATTATTCTTATCATTATTATCATTATTGTTTGTTTCCGTTTGGTTTCCGCTTGTGTTCCGCTTTGTATTTTTAAATTCATTTTGCACTTTGTTGGCAAGGGTTTTAGTGTTTTTCTTGGTTTCCGCTTTTGTGTTATTTTTCTCATCACTATATTCGATAAGGGGTTGAGAGGTTTTTATTTGCTCATCATAAAAGGTTTGATATTTGTTATAATTAGTTATTTCAACTGTGGTAAATTTATTATTCGATGTTTTGATTATCATTTTTTCACGTTCAAATATTGATAAAATCCTTGAGACTGTGCTTATTCCTAAACCAAAATATTCTGCAATGCCCTTTATCGATGTTATCAACTCACCTCTTTTCACTATTGTTATTTCGCCATTCCAAAACATTTCATTGTACTTATGATTAGCGTTACTAAGTAAATACATCCAAACAGCAAGGTAATTTGGTTTTCTCATTATTGGGTTTTCAAATGTTTTCCTATGTAAAAAAATAAAACCGCGCATTACTCATCACCGAAAATTGAGTTTATCGTCTGTTCAAATGCACGTGCTTTATTTAATCCAAATTCAGTTGTTGGTAAAAATACAGTCCGATTCTTAAAGATATAAATCCCTTTCGATACGAACACTTCCTTTGAAGTTACAAATTTCTTTCCGTGATTAATTACAATCCAACTGAAGTGATTATTTACATCAGTTAAAAAAGAATATTCTAACTCAAAACCTTTAAGATTATTTATTTCTGATAGCTTGATATTAGAAATTGTAAGAGTCCCAATTCCTGAATCATCAATTAATGTTTTTTGTTTGTAGTCATTCATTTTAAGCACCTTCTTCACTTAGGCATAGATTCATACCTTTTTTAATAGTTTGTCTCAAAATCGGCTTTTGTATAAGGCTGTTTTCTAAAATAAGGGCTATACGCTGCATTCTTTAAGCCTCTGTATTCTTAATCCTTTAGGAATATTACATTTCCCAGCTAACTTCGGATTATGCCCGAAACGAAACTGGTAAAGTGAACAATCTTTGAATTGACAATTCTTAACTTCTGCCGGAGAATAATCGGAACATTCTAAACACTTATTTCGGATAACTTTTAATTTTGGTCTTCCCTTACCAAAACGAAACGAATGGAAAAAACAATCTTCACTCGGACAAAATTTAACTTCCGTAGCTGAATTGTTGCAGCAGCCAAGACAATATTTACGAATTGATTTTAATGGTGTCATTGTCCCAAGTCCCGAATCTTTGAATAATTGCTATCTTTCAAAGCTTGGATCACTTTTAAATATTCGAAAAATATTCTTTTACCAAGCTTTTTCGACGGGATTCTGTTCTCTCTTTTCCACTTATTCAATGTCGATGTTGAAATTCCTAAAAGTTCTCTTGTCTCCTTAAAACTCATCAGCTCTTTTTGTCTTTTGGCTGAAAGTTCCGATTTAACGGCTGTGCGGATAAGGTTTTCTAATTCGGTTTTGTCAATTGAGATTAAAACAATATTATCCATTATCTCGCTCCGCTTTTTCTCTTGCAATTTTTTCTTTAATTGCGTCCCGAACAAATTGAGCAAATGTAAAATGTCCGCCGTCTTTTACTGCTTCTCTTAATTGTTTCCAAAGAAGCGTATTGATACGAAAATTAAACATTGTTGAATGTTTTGGTGTGTTTGCCATTTTATCCTCTTGAACTAATTTGTGAAAATTATTAATCCAAAGATAAATTTAGAAAGCGGCTAATTCTGTAAGTGTTCAGTCACGGAATTTTAAATTATATCGGTTAGTTTGTATTTAGTTTTGAATTTTTTTTTGAATTGTCTAAAAGAACTTTGGATGCTTAATAAGAACTCATTATCTAATTCATTCTCATCAAGTCCTAACATTTTTATTGCTGATGTAAGTGCTTTTTTGTTATTATACCTTTTAGGCGGGTAAGTTTTCGGACAAACTATTTGTAATAATATCGCAGTTAAATAAATTTTTTTTGTAGTTATTTCGTCAATGATGTAACTATGTATTGATGTAAGTTCGATTTCAATATCAATAAACATTAATAACTTTTCTATATTCCGTTTATTTTTCCTTAATGTTTCCGGCGGTTTTGTTATAAAATCATTTTGCAAACTCTCTGTTGCAATTATATGCTGTTGAAGTATATCCATTGGGTAGATTCCGTTATCTGTAAGTATATGGTATTGGAATTTAATAACTTCATCGTTTAGTATTTGTCTCTGGAAATCCTTCCAAAGCATAAAACCGATGAGCAAGTAATTTTTACTATAATTTTGCCCGCTTTGTTTATCAAATTTATCCAATTCACGCTTAACTACAGCAATGTACAATCTGAAAAACTCTATTGTATTTTTATCGGCAACCTTTATTTCATCAGATAGTTTTTGATATTTTTTTTCGGATTCTTCTAATTTCTTTTTTGTTTCTTCGTGGTCTGTTCTCTCATTATCTTTTAACCACATTTTATAATGATGAATTTTATAAAAAAGTTCACTTTGTAATTCTCTCTTTTGTTCAATAGTTAGAACAATATCAGTTTCCATATTTACCTCAATAAAAAAGCCCACTCCAACATCATTAAACCGGATTGCCGTCCGGTATTCCTTTCGGAAATGTTAGAGTAGGCTGTATTTAATTTTTGTATAGGCAATTTTATTTAATGTTATATTTTTTGATTATATAAAATCTATCGAAAATCCTTTCATCTATCCGTTACGCAAATATAATTAACGAAAGTAATGGTAGTATGGAGTTTTTTAATCCAAATTAATCAGTTATATCATATTTCTTTTTTATTGACTTGATTATAAAACCAGCATTATAACTAATCCCTTCCGGTTTATCCTTGTAGCAAACTATTGTATTTGAATTTGAAGGCTTGCGAAAAGTGATTGTTTGCCCGCCGGTAGTTGTGGAGCGAGCTTCTCCGGTATTACCATAAACAGAAACCTTAGTTTTCGTATAAGTCGGCATTGTCGAAGTAGAAACATTCGTATGCTCGGAGTTCCCAATAATTACAAAATAATTATAGTCGTTTTGTTTTGTTAGTTCTGCGCACCTTAATAAATTAAAATCATTAACACGCTCCCTGCTTGTGAAACCGCTCCCTCTAAAATTAACTTTAAACATATTCTCAGATAATTGAGTTTCAGAAAATCCTCCTGTAAAACCAGTAGATTGGTATGGTGTTCTGCAGGACACGAGGAATAAGCAAATAGAAAGAATTAATAATATCTTTTTCATAACGCACCTCATTTTATAATTGGAATTATTTCATTTACAAATCATTATAACTAAGCAATGCAGTTGTTGTGCTTTCTAAAACCTTAATTAAGAATTTAAACCTTAGATTATAGCTTTCAATTATTTACACACTTCTTAGTTGCTGTGCTTATCAATACAATAGAATCTTATTATTACCATATCTATATCAAGTTTAATATTCTATTTACTAAACTTTTTTTCAAACAAATCCGTCAAATCAATTGACGGCATAAGATAATGACCGTATGGGAAATTTGAAGAGACCGTGTATAAATGACTTCTAACCATTGCAATTGCAAGCGGTAATGCGGTAAATAAAATATATCTATTCTGCTTTTCAATAGACATCTTGCCCAAACCTTTAATATTATATTCGGCTTCGGCAATAACCGAATACATATAACCCGGGAGTGGTTTCTCAATTTCATTTGAATGAAATTCCAAAACTATTTTAATCTTACTACTATTTTTTTTATTTGTTAGTATGTCAAAATCCAAATCAATCGGAATTTCTTTTAATGATTCGCTTGTTATTTTTTTATTTGAGGGAACAGTTGCAAGATTACAAGCTAACATTGTGAACTTATCTAATTTTAAATCAGATCTTTTAATTTCCATTTTACGCAGCCTCGTTCTTTTCTTCGTAATTATTCAATTTGTAAATTGGTGCAATCCTTTCGTAATCGCTATTATTCATATAATCATTTCTGCCATATTTTTTTGAATTTCGATATTCCGAATAATCTTTAAATGTAGGAATAAATTTAGCATCAAATATCTCTTGGAATTGTGCTATCATTTTTAAGTTAAGTTGTTTATCTCCACTGAATAGTTGAGAAATAAAACTTGCTGATTTATTTAACTTTTTAGCTAATTCCGTTCGGTTAATATTTTTTTCTTTCATTATTTTTTTAACTTCATCCAAAATATCTAATTGAATAAAAGATGCCTTTATTTCAATCCTTTCTTTTTCATCTTCAAAAGAGAATAAAGTTTCTAATTCCTCAATCATTAAATCTATTTTATCTTTTCCTTTAACATTCATATTCATATCCTCCAATGGCTTCATATTTTGATAAATCTTTCTTACTAATGTTGCTGCCCTTTGTACTTTTTTTGTGAAATAATATTACCATTATCACTTTTTTATTTTTACAAAAAATCTCTTTGCAGCCTATTCTATAATTATCAGAACCGGTAAACTTCATTGATGTTACATCTTTCCCTTTGGGTGGTTCACGTCCGTATAAATCATCATTATAATTCCCTGAAGCTACTTCCCTAAGTATTCTTGCAAATTTTTTTATATGTAAATATTTATTGTTTTTATTTCGCTTTAGTAAAAAATATAAAATTTCTTTAGCATTATTTTCATCAACTCTCAATTCTATTTTAGAATCTTTTATCTCTGGACAAATACTAACAGCAAGATTCATTATTGCATTTGGAATTACTCTGCTTTTTCTAATCATTAACTTAACCTATAGGTTAATTATTGTCAATACTGTTTTAATTACACTTCGCTATTTTGAATAAAAATATTTCACTCTTATTTATTCATATTCAATTTACTTTCTAAATTATTTAACTTGCTTTAACGGACTCCCCCAAGCCTTGTCCATTTCATCACGTTTGTGATTATATGCAACTTTCAAATACTTCTGCATCATTCTATAAGTTGAATGCCCTGTAATATCCATTACAACGGCTGCAGGCATTCCGCTTTCTAATGATAGACTTATGAACGTTCGCCGTGCCGTGTGTGTCCCGATAACTTCATATTTTTTGTGTAGTGTTTCAATTCGTTCAACGCCTTTGTATTTAATTGTTTTAACCGTTTCATCAATACCGGCAAGTTTACAAAGTTCTTTTAGGTAACTGTTCATCCTTTGGTTTGATATAACCGGTAAAGGCTGCGGATAATCTTTATACTTTGCCAATACCGATAAAGCATATTCGTTTAATGGTATCTCTAAAAGTTGGTGCGTCTTTTGTGTTCGTAAATTCCAAGTTGCTCCGTGAATATCCTCTCTTGAAATATTTTGAATATCAGAATAACGAACGCCGGTAGAACATTGATAAATAAATAAATCTCGAACACGTTCAAGCCTTTCATTGTCAATATCCAAATTATATAAAGTTAAAAACTCATCTTTAGTTAAATAAATTACTTCGTTCTTTTCTGACTTTGTTTTGAATGCTTTGTAATTAGTGTTTGTAGTAAATCCGC
The DNA here is from genome assembly GCA_964639525.1 of uncultured Melioribacteraceae bacterium. GTDB lineage: Bacteria > Bacteroidota > Ignavibacteria > Ignavibacteriales > Melioribacteraceae > CAZXDS01. The sequence continues at coordinate 9,734 of CAZXDS010000114.1, forward strand.
TTGTGTTTGCCCAACTAAGAAAAGTTTTAAGAAATTGAATGTTTTTATATGCAGTGTTATTTAATTGGTTTTTATCTTCAATCAAAAATGAAAAGAATTTATCTAAAAATAATTTAGTAGCAATATTTTCGATTGATAGTCTGGTTCGTTTGGTCTTTTGATATTCCTCAAGTAATAATTTAATACGCTTAAATTTCTGAATTGCTGCTTTGGTTACTTTTGTTTTTTTAATGGTTAGGAAGTCATCAAAAACAGTAAATAAAGTGGTTTCACGTTTATTGAATTGCTTTTTAATTTCATCAGCAATTATACTAAATCCTGCTCCGGTTTCCTTTGAACGAATTGAACGAGCAATATCAAAAATTCTATTTTCAAATGAATCTAAATAATGGTTCTGACTATTTAACGCACCTTTCAAAACTTTATCTTTTGTTTTTCTTAAGTTAGCTCGGCAGGTCTTTTTGTCCCAAAGTTCAGGTTTAATTTTCTCACCTGTATTAAGAACAAGAGTATTGTTAAACTCTCTTACAAAACATCGAATTGCATTATTACCGGCATTTGTTTTTTTACTTAGATAAAATTTTACTTTCATTTTAGCTTACCGTATCAAATAATTATATACAAAAATAAGCATAATAAAACACACTGTCAATGTGTTGTACGGTATTTGTACGATAAAAGAGAATAAAAACGCACTTTATTTGTTTTTTATTATTTACATCAAATTTTCGTGAATCTCTATAAACTATTTATTTATAAACAGTTAATGGATATTTAGGAGTGTGTAAAAGACAATAAAATATACAAGGTTCAGTTCCCGCCACCTCCACTCAGTCTTTGTTTTGAGCCAAAGCGAAAAATAAAGACTGAACCGGCGAAGTTCCGACAGGAACGAAGACGGTGTTAATAGAAAAAGCAAGTGGCTCAAAACTACGCCTGACAGGTCAAAAAAAATGTATTATTATGTTTACATTTTACGAAGCAAAAATCACCCAAAAGAAAAATATGTAGGCTATACAAGAAATTTAGAAGCTCGTCTCAAGAAACACAACGAAGGAGGCTGCACTTATACAAAGGCATTTAAACCTTGGATAATAGAAACAGCAATAGCATTTGGTGATAAGTCAAAAGCCCTCCAATTTGAGAAATATCTAAAATCACATTCAGGACGAGCTTTTACATCCAAACACTTTTGAGCCAAAGCGAAAAATAAAGACTGACAGGTCAAAAAAAATGTATTATTATGTTTACATTTTACGAAGCATAAACTATCCAAATCAATCCTATCCTGGATTTACATCCAACTTAAAGCAAAGAACAAAGACCCACAACAAAGGCGACAGTCCACACACCTCAAAATATAAATTTTACAATTTGTATAATAATTATTTGAATAAAAGAATTGTTATTTTGCATTTAGATTCTATCGAAAACTAATTAATAATTTCTAAT
>CAZXDS010000115.1:0-11147 GCA_964639525.1 uncultured Melioribacteraceae bacterium
AAAGCCGAGTGCTTTTTTTTATTTTTAAACCGTTCGATAAATCGAACGGCAATGTTTACACTTTTTAATTTTGTTTTTTCATTTATAAATGAGCTCGCTCTAAAAAGACCGATAAATTATTTAAAGATTCCATTTAGTCATTAATCATTTTCAGAAACTTCAGATGGATTTAATATAATTCGGTTGGCAGATGCGTCATTTTTAATAACAATAGTAAATAATTTAATTAAAATAGATGCAAACGGCTCTATACTTTGGGAAAGGGAAATTGCGGACATTAATTCTATTGCTCCAACTTCAAACGGATATATATTAACCAGTATCTCCGGACCTATTTTAAGATATGATTTGAATGGTGTGAAAATTTGGGAAAACCAAAACCTCGTTAACCAGTTTGCAAATTCTATATCAGACGGAAATATTATTTCAATGGGCGATACTGCATTGACTAAAATTGACGGTTCAGGCAATATCATTTGGCAAAAACAAATACCGCGCGTATATTTTTATCTAAAATTTTCGAGTATTAGTCAAGCAAATGACGGCGGATATTTTTTATTTGTTAATAATTCCAATTTATTAAAAACGGATTCTGATGGGAATTATTCAACATAATCCGAATTATTATATATACCCAACCGGATTTGGAGGTGTTATTGCCGATTCGTCAAATTTTACTTTGGAAGACTGTGAGATTACAAATAATTCTAAAGCCGGAGTTGTGGCTCAGTATTCCAACCCGATAATTAAACATACTATTATAAGTGGAAACGGAGCGGAAGGCGGATTTTTTCAGGAATCTCCAATTATAATGAGTAATTCGGAAATTTTGGGAAATGGAAAAGATGGGTTAAGATTCCAGACAATTCAGAATTGGGGAACAACTTTTACTTCAGACATTCAAAATTGTGTTATTGCAAAAAATAATGGAGTTGGCGTTAAATTTCTTTCAAGAAATAATGCTGAGATTATAAACTGCACAATCGTAGATAACAACAGTTCAACCGGTTGGGGCGGAATAATAAATAGTGAGGTAGATACCCATCTGCAAAATTCAATTGTTTACAATAACGGGAACGATCTCGATTTTCAAGCCGGCGGGCTTTACACTTACTCAATTATTCAAGGAAATTATGTAGGAAGCGACACTGCAACAACTAATTTGCAGAATGTTGAACCGCTCTTCCGCGATGCGGCAAATGGCGATTATCATTTGCAAAGCACAGTTTGCGGATACAGTTCGGATTCTCCGGCAATTGATGCCGGCGACCCGAGTATCCGGGATTATATTCTTGACTGCAGCGGCGGACTTGGGATAATCCGTTCGGATATTGGAGCATACGGCGGAGCAGGAAACTGGTGGGATACTTCGGTTAATCCCCCGTGTTATTATTCAGGAGAAGTTTATGGAGTTTGGGATTGCGATACAATTTATGTAAACGGCAACTGTGTTGTTCCTTCGGATGAAGCTTTAACCATAAATCCGGGAACTGTTGTGTTATTTATGAACCATTATACAATTAATGTAAAAGGAACTGTTTACGCAAACGGAAATACAGTTGACTCTATAAAATTTATTGCTGATAAAGCAAATGTTGGATTTGGCGGTTTTACTTTTTACAATCTTGATACAACTTCCGCGGAAGAGTCTCAGTTTGAATACTGTAAATTTATTGGTGGAAAAGCTACCGGAGAAAATGATTACGATAAACGCGGGGGAGCAATAAGTATTGTAAATTCATCAAAAATATCAATAAAAAATTCTTTATTTTTTCTTAATACTGCAGATTACCTCGGCGGTGCAATTTATATCGAAAACGGTTTGCCGACAATATCCGAATGTCAATTTGATAACAACGGAACTTCAGGTGGAGGTGGTGCAATGGCATTAATGAATACTTCCGTTTACTTAAATCAACTGGATTTTCTTGGAAATTTAGCGAATGACGGCGGTGCAGTTCTTATGATGAACAGTTCTCCGATTATTTCAAATTGTGAATTTGGAAACAACAGTGCAAATAATGGATATGGAAATGCAATTCATTTATCAGGTTCATCTCCGAAGTTGGTTAATGTTACAACAGCGGCAAACGGTACCGGAACTGATAGAATTATTTATGGAATGAATAATTCAAATATTGATATTATAAATTCAATTTTATATGATGACGAAAATAATATTGAAGTATTTCTTGAAGAGGGAATACCTACAGTAACATACTCACTTGTAAGAAATGCTTCGAACGAAAGTTGGTTCGGAATCGGATGCATTGATACAAACCCGCTTTTTACATTAGATAATGGGAATCAATTAAGTTCAACAGAATATGGTTATACCGTAAATTCTCCTGCAATTGATGCAGGGCATCCTGATTCGCTTGATATTACACTATCCGAAAATAGTGGGAAAGGTACATATCGTGAAGATATGGGAGCTTTCGGCGGTAGATTTTATGACTTTCTTGTCGGTGTTGAAGATGAATCGCAAACCGAAATACCAAACAAATATTCGCTGTTGCAAAATTACCCGAATCCGTTTAATCCAAGCACAACAATAAAATATTCCATTCCATCTGCCGTAGGGACGGGAAATATCCCGTCCGTACAGTTGAACGTATATGATGTATTGGGACGTGAAATTGCAACACTTGTAAATGAAGATAAATCTCCCGGTAATTATTCCGTAACATTCAATGCAAGTAAACTTTCATCAGGAATTTATTTTTACCAACTTAAAGCAGGTTCGTTCGTTGATTTGAAAAAGATGATTTTGATGAAATAACGTCAAATGTCGTAAAGTAAAAAGAATATTTTAGGAAATCCCTGTGTTTTTGCGGGGATGTTTTTGAAATAACTTGTTTTTAACATCGGAGATTATTCAATCTCCGATATTTTTTCCATTCACATTTTATTTAATTTTTTGTATATTGAAAAAAGTATATTCCTTTGTTATATCCTAATTCATCAATTAATTTAAGTAAAGCGATTAGATGTTTTTAAATATCAAACCTAAAATAACACTGGTGAATCTTTCCGATTCAGAATTGCTTTCCTATTACGCTTCTGCATTAAATCAAAATTATCTTGCCGAGTTATTTAATAGATATTCTCATTTAATATTTCTTGTTTGTAAAAAATATTTGGGTGATAGGGATTCAGCGAAGGATATGACAATGAATATCTATGAAAAATTGATTGAAATATTAAAGTATCAAAAAGTAAATAATTTTAAGTCGTGGGTTTACTCAGTTGCTAAAAACGAGTGTCTTATGTTTTTGAGAAAAAATGACGCTTTAAATAAAAAAGCTCAGTTTTTTAATATTGATACTATGGAATCTGAAGATTTTTTGAATCAAGAAGATGAAAAGCTTTTTACATCTGATGTTCTTCATAAAAAAGTTGAAGAACTTGAGGAAGAGCAACGAGAGTGTATTAAACATTTTTATTTTAATAAAAGTTCGTATAAAGAAATTGCTCAAAAAATATCAATGACTGAAAAGAAAGTGAAAAGTTGTTTACAGAATGGTAAACGAAATTTAAAAATTGCACTGTTACAAACAGTAGAAGAAGGTTAAAGTAATGGAAGAAAAAATTGTGATCTCTGACCAATGCTTAAGTAGAGATGAAATTCTCAGATATAAATTGGGAAAAATATCTTCCGATGAGTTAAGACGAATTGAAGTTCATATTATTGACTGTCCACTTTGCAGTATGGCAATTGATGAAGTTGAAGAAACAAACGAAAAAGAGATGCGAATTGATTTTGAAAAAGTGAAAATAAATATTGATTCTAAAGTGAAAAAGAATTTACATTGGAGAGCCATTATCTCGTCGGTTGCCGCTATTCTAATTATCGGTTTTGTAGCTTTATTCAATTTGGGCAGTCAACCAATAAATGAAAAACTATTTTCAGAATTTTATGAAATATATCCTGATATTACTCTGCACAAACGAAATTCGAATTCTGTTAATAAATTTAATTATGCAATGGATAAATATAATTTAGAGAAGTACAATGATGCAATAGTTGAATTAAATTCAATTCCAATTGAAGAAAGAAACGATACCGTTAATTTCTACACTGGAATAACATACTTGGCTTTAAATGATTTTAAGAACTCAATTACAGTATTAAAAAAACTTGCAAATAAAACAAACTCCAGTTTTTATTACGATACTCAATGGTACATTGCTCTCGCAAATATTTATCTTGAAAATTATGATGAAGCAAAGAAAAAGTTACTTATTATCTCTGCTTCAAATTCTAAAGATTATAAAAACAAAGCCAATAAATTATTTATTAAGATTAAGGATCTTCAATGAATTCGCTGATTTTGATTTTTGTTTTACTTACATCATTTATTTTTGGACAAGGAACAGATAAAACGAGACAAAAATTGGGAGTACTTGCATTTTCAGGATATGAGGTGCAAAATATTGCAGAGTATTTATCGGGTGATGTCTTTATTGATAAACAAATGACAAAGAGGGAGTTCCTAAAAAAAGTTAAAGAATATGATATTATTCATTTAGCAACTCATACATTTATTGACAAAAAAAATCCTCTGCAATCAAGATTTTATGTTTTAAATAATTCCAAATTAAGTGAAGATAGTTCCGCAATTTTTTCCTCCGATATTTTATCGCTAAACCTAAAAGCTAAAATGGCAGTCCTAAGTGCGTGTAATACCGGTGTTGGAGAATTGGTTGAAGGCGAAGGAATAATGAGTCTTGCACGTGATTTTCAGTTTGCCGGGGTTCCTTCAATAATTATGACTCTCTGGGAAATAAACGATATCTCTACATCAAATATCATGAACTCGTTTTATTCCAAACTAGGTAATGGACTTAAAAAAGATGTAGCATTACGTGCGGCAAAGTTGGAATATTTAAGTAATAGCAATTCTAAAAATTCTGCACCCGTATTTTGGGCAGCTTCTGTGCCGGTTGGCGAAATGGAAAGTTTGACTTTTAATAAGTTCACTTATAATTGGATTTATTTGTTTGTTCTGCCACTATTTATTTTATTCTGGTTTGTCTATCGCTCTTTTAGAAAATCTAATTTATCTCGGGCTTTGGAGTATTGAAAGGAGCTAATCCAAGAAAGTTTGAAACTACTTCTTCATTTCGATTAATTTTTTCAAGAATATTAAATGAATAAGCATAGCCGATAGAATATTTCCTTATTAGATAAGGCATATCACGGTAATCGGTTTCACTTTTTGTTTGTTTATAAAGTAAGGCATCAAATGGCACAAACCCTAACTCACCGTCAGTAATTATCAAAACCCTATCTGTCTTAATCTTGCTGTCAATTTCGGCAAATATTTCTTTATAAATTTCGTTCGATTTTAAAATATATTTCTCTTTATCAGAATTGTTTATAGCATTTAATAATGAAGTGATTTCCTGTTTAAGATTTTCATCTACTTTTTTTTGAATAATAAAATAATCATTTTGAGAAATTCCAAAAATGTATAGTTCATTTTCATCTAAATAATATTCAATAGCTGTTCTGTCTGTATCTAACAACGAATTCCTGATTGAGTCAACAGAGATGTTCAAATCTATCTTAACCAAGACATTTAATTGAGGATATTTATTGCTTAACTCAGTTTTGTAGTTTTTGAACTCGTTTCTTAAATCGAATAGTTTGTTTTTATAATAACTGATCTCAGTTGAGTCGGCTTTAGTAGCTTCATCAGACGACAATTGTCTTAGAAAGAAATTTATAGACGATTTTAGTTTTTGAAGATGCTTTATGTCTGCTTCGGGTATTGAAATTTTCGATAGAGCAGACTTTTCGGTTAAACTTTCTAAAAGAGTAATCGATTTATTGAACTCCGCTAATTTTAATGCATATTCAAAGTTTTTCTTAGTGTGCGAAACAACAAATTTCGCATTAGCCGCAATCATAGCTATGTTAATTTCTTCTTTAAACCTTTTGGATTCCAAAAATTTAGACGATTCAATTAGTATTTTATCATAATTTTCAAAAAATAATCCCATTAATATTTCTGAAATTTCTTGTGATTTATCTAAATATGACTCGGATTTCGTTTGTTTGTATAACTCGTAAGCGGATTTTTCGGCAGAACTTAAGATTGAAATAATATGTCCTTCTAATTCGTAGTAACTAATTATTTTTTCCGTATTTACTATCTCACCACTCTTTGAAGAAGGGAAATACTCAAGCAGCTTCGAATAAATATCCAAACTCGATTTGTATTTCTTTTGGTTGAGATATGATTCCGATAGTTGTGAATAGGAATAAAACAAATAGTTAATATTCTCGGAATCTTTAAAAAAACTAATCATATCTTCAGCAACTTTTTCAGCTTTGCGATATTTGCCTGTTTTATTTAAAACATCTGCGTAAAATGCTTTGGTCTTTGCAAATTCAATATTATTTATCTCATCAGCTGTCTGCCAATCTTTTATGGCCTCCTCGATAGTTTTAATTGCTTTTCCATTAAATCCCGCATTAACATAACTTAGAGCAAGATTCTTTTTATACTGCGATGATTCGTATATGTTATTATTGGTTTCAGTTTTTATAATATCAAGTGCTTTTTCGAAATATTTGACTGCTTTATTATAGTCACCTAAAATACGATAGATATTTCCAAATCCTCCATAAGCCTTTGTTAATTGACCTTGTATATTTGAATTGATTTTTCCCAATAATACACTAGCCTTTTCGAAATAAGTGAGAGCATTCTGGTTGTCTCCATAAGATGCGTAGCAGAGACCGAGATTATTGTAAATCATTCCAATATATGGATGATCTTTACCAAATTTGATAGATAATATTTCAAGTGCATTGTTGCCTGCATTTATTGCAGAATCCAACTCACCACTGTTTGCAAAGCTGCTCATTTTATTGATTTCTATTTGAGCTAAAATTGGATGACTTTTGTCTAAAACACGGCTCTCAATAGTGAATGCTGTATCTAAATATGATTTTGCTATTTCAAAATGATATAAGTTATCGTAAATATTTCCGAGATTCATGTAAACAATGCCGACACTCTTATTGTAGAACCCACGATTCAACATATACTTTAAAGCTATATGATAGAAGTGTAAAGCTTTTTGATTATTGTTTCTGTAAAATTCAATGTTCCCAAGTACGTTATAAACATCACCAATTTCAGGTGAGTTTTCATCCATTATTTTTTTTCTAACATAGAGGGCTCTATTCAGATATATTTTGGCACTATCAAATTTGTTTTGCTCTAAGTAGAGTCCGCCGTATGCAAAATTTGCCTGCGCAGAACTTAAATTAATTGAATCAAGATTTTCCTGAGCAAAATTAAGTACGTGATTCAACACTATTTTCATACTATCATATTTACCCATGTCGGAATAATTTCCGGCTATTTTGTTTAATGCTTTTAGGTAAGGTGTGTAACTACTATCTTTGAGGGACTTCTTAGCAATCTGTCGTAAAACAACATTTGAACTATCAAAATTAGCTTTAACCGTCATACTATCAGCCAGCAAAAACTGTTCTGACATAAATTTATTTTTTGACTGTTTTATAAAATCTTTCTTTTTATTCGCATTTTCTGAACATGAAATAAAGAGTATAATCGCCAAAATTTGAATAAGATAATTTGTATAAAACTTCTTCACTTTTCCAACTTTTTTAATTGCCTTCCTAATAATAATAAAAAGATTATAATTCAGAAAATGAGATTTCTACCAAATAATTGAAAAAAATATTTATGCAGTTATGGAATTTAATTTTTTTTACATCTAAGAGGTGAATTTCATTTCACAAAAAAGGATTTTAATATGAAAAATTACATACTACTTTTCGTCTTTCTCTTTATTTCGCAACTATTTGCACAGGCAACACAACGTTCTATTGCGGACGCTCTTGATAACCAAGGTAGAATTAAGCATGGTGTAAGCGGTAGTTTCAATGGAAATGGCTATAAGCTTAGTTATGGTGCTAACAATGAACCGATTCTAAAAAAGGGAGCTCCGAATCAAATTCAAAGTATTTCCTGGTCATCTATGGGTCAGATGCCTGGCGTTAATGATGTTGTAGAGGCTGTGGCTATTGATGCTGCCGGAAATGTTTATGTTGGTGGTATTTTCGGGTGGCCAAATTCCCGCCTTGCAAAATGGGATGGAAGTACATGGTCTTCTATGGGCGACTTTAATGGTGGCGTTGAAGCAATAGCTATAAGAGGGTCTGATATTTATGTTGGTGGAGGTTTTATCGACATAGATGGGAATACGACTCTTCGAAAAATTGCAAAATGGAATGGTACTAGCTGGTCGGCTTTGGGAAGCAATTTTACAGGTGTCTATGTAACTGCTGTTTATGATATTGCGTTTAAAGATTCTAGTATTTACGTAGGAGGATCTTTTTCGATTACACTGGATGATTTTTCCCAAACTACAAATATTGCAAGATGGGATGGAAGTGTGTGGTCAGAAGTAGGTGGAGGAGTTAATGGGTTGCGAATTCGTGATCTTGCGATTGATACAGGTGGAAATGTTTATGCAGGTGGAAACTTCCACACCGCTGGTGGAAGTCCCGCAACTAATATTGCAAAGTGGAACGGAGTTTCATGGTCGACACTTGGTAGTGGTTTGAACAATGATGTTTATACTATTGCAGTTGATGCTAGTGGGAATGTTTATGCAGGCGGCACATTTACTCAGGCTGGAGGTGTTTCAGCAAGTCGTCTTGCTGTTTGGAACGGAAGTACTTGGTCAGAATTTGGCGGAGGAATTGGTACTAGTGTTGTATATTCAATATTGATAGACGGAACAGATATTTATGTTGGCGGTGATTTTCAATCGGCAGGAGGAAATGCTATTGAAGAAATAGCAAAATGGAACGGTACTTCATGGTCAAGCTTGGGTTTGGGGATATCTTCAAGTTATGTGAGCTCAATTGCAATATACGGAACGAATCTTTACGTAGGCGGAAGTTTTTCTGTTGCGGGAAATGTTGTAGCTTATAATGTAGCAAAATGGAATGGCAGTGTCTGGATTCCGATGGGTGGTGGCCCTACAAACACAGGTGGAATTTCAGGTGAAGTATTTGCGATTGCTGTTAATGGTACAGATGTTTACTTTGGCGGAAGTTTTATTCAGGCTGGAGGAATAAGCACGAATGGAATCGCCAAATGGGATGGGAATAATTGGTCGGCTCTTGGAAATGGAGTGAACGGATACGTTAAAACAATTATTGCAAACGGTGCATATATATATGCGGGTGGAACATTCACAACTGCCGGTGGTAGCCCTGCATCAAGGATTGCAAGGTGGTCAATCCCTAATGAAATACAACCTTTAGGAGGTTGGGATGCTTTGGTGGACGGAATATATGACGGCGTTAACGCAGAGGTGCGGGCAATGGTTTTAAATTCTAATGATGGTTATATTTATGTCGGCGGATTTTTTACAGAAGCCGCAGGAAAAAGTGCAAATTACATAGCAAAATGGGATGGTACTTCATGGTCGGCAGTAAACTATTCTGATGCTTTAAATTGGTATGTATATTCGTTGGCAGTAAACAATGCGGGCGATCTTTTCGTCGGTGGTGATTTTTCTCAGGCAGGTGGGGTTGCAGCTAATCGTATAGCAAAATGGGATGGCACTTCTTGGTCAGCATTGGGAACCGGATTAGGTGGAGCGGTTTATGCTCTTGCAACAAGCGGAAATGATTTATATGCCGGCGGTCAGTTTTATTTTGGGGGGGGCACTTCGTATGGAATAGCAAAATGGAACGGTAGTAATTGGTCAGCACTTTCATATGGCGTTGGTGGTGATTGTTATGCTATAATTGCTAGCGGAGGATATGTTTATGCAGGTGGTAATTTCGGTTACGTGTATTTAAATGCTGATGGTTCTAGTTCCTTAAGTGTGAACAATATTGCGAGGTGGGATGGTACAAGCTGGGCAAATGTTGGAAATGGTACAATCGGAGCTGTAAACGCTCTCACGATTTCAAGCAGCGAAGGAGTAGCTTATGTAGGTGGCGCTTTTTATGTTGTTGATGGGAATATCGGCTCCGGATATGCCTCCAAATTTACTGATAGTCAGAATGCATTACCTGTTGAATTATTATCCTTCACTGCTTTATTAAACAATGAAAATGTTGCACTAAATTGGCAAACAGCAACAGAAGTAAATAATTATGGATTTGAAATTGAAAGGGCTTCGTTCCAAAAAAATGGAACTACGCCCGTTCAGGAAGATTGGGGAAAGATTGGTTTTGTTGAAGGACACGGCAATAGCAACTCTCCGAAAGAGTATTCATTTACAGACAAAAATCTGCCGAGTGGAAAAATAGAATATCGGCTAAAACAAATAGATACGGACGGACAATTTGAATATTCCGATGTTGTGGAAGTAAATATTAGCTTTCCAATCAAATTTGAATTATCTCAGAATTACCCGAATCCGTTTAATCCAAGCACAACAATAAAATATTCCATTCCATCTGCCGTAGGGACGGGAAATATCCCGTCCGTACAGTTGAACGTATATGATGTATTGGGACGTGAAATTGCAACACTTGTAAATGAAGATAAATCTCCCGGTAATTATTCCGTAACATTCAATGCAAGTAAACTTTCATCAGGAATTTATTTTTACCAACTTAAAGCAGGTTCGTTCGTTGATTTGAAAAAGATGATTTTGATGAAATAACGTCAAATGTCGTAAAGTAAAAAGAATATTTTAGGAAATCCCTGTGTTTTTGCGGGGATGTTTTTGAAATAACTTGTTTTTAACATCGGAGATTATTCAATCTCCGATATTTTTTCCATTCACATTTTATTTAATTTTTTGTATATTGAAAAAAGTATATTCCTTTGTTATATCCTAATTCATCAATTAATTTAAGTAAAGCGATTAGATGTTTTTAAATATCAAACCTAAAATAACACTGGTGAATCTTTCCGATTCAGAATTGCTTTCCTATTACGCTTCTGCATTAAATCAAAATTATCTTGCCGAGTTATTTAATAGATATTCTCATTTAATATTTCTTGTTTGTAAAAAATATTTGGGTGATAGGGATTCAGCGAAGGATATGACAATGAATATCTATGAAAAATTGATTGAAATATTAAGTACTCAGCCTATTGTGCCAACACCACAATTTATTGTGGTGA
>CAZXDS010000116.1:0-11056 GCA_964639525.1 uncultured Melioribacteraceae bacterium
AAAGATAATGACCATAGAAGAAACGACAAGTACGCATTGGTTATATGTAGAGTTAAAAGATTATGTAGAAAAAATAGTAGTATGTGATCCTTATAGAAATTCACTGTTGAGCGAAGGAGCAAAGAATGATGAAATAGATGCCGGAAAGTTAAGTCTATTATTACGGGGTGGATTCTTAAAAGAGGTATATCACAGTATGGAAAGTTACGAAATAAGAAAACTGATAAGTTCATATGAAGATTTAATAAAAGCCGGAGTACGCCTAAGGAATCAACAATCGTCATTATACAGAAGTTTAGGAAAGGATTATAAAAAGAGAGAGAACTTATCCGGCGGTCCAATAGTAGACTTTATAGAGACGTATCAAAAGACAGCCATAAAAATATATGAAGAAGAGCAAAAAAAGTATGTAAAATACTTTGAGAAATTACGAGCAAAAACACCGGTAATAGAAAACATGAGTAAAGTAAGCGGGATAGAGACAATAAGTTCGATAAAAATATATGGAACGGTAATAGAAGCGAAAAGATTTGCCAATAAGAATAAGTACTGGGGATACTGTGGATTAGTACATCATCAGAAGTTGAGTGGGAATAGGAATTATGGAAAACGCAAGACAAGATATTCAAGATTATTAAAAAGCGTATATAAAACAGCAGCCTTAGCTGCAATACGGGGGAATGGTGATATAGGAGAATATTATGAATATTTGACAGCAACGAAAGGCTATGCGGCACATAAGGCACGCAATGCAGTAGCTCGTTACATAGCAAAAGTAACCTTAGCGATGATGAAGAATGAGACAGAATATATCCCATATATGTGGAAGAAGACAGAAAAGGCGGCATAAGAATAATCATAGAATAAATAGCGAAAGAGCAAGGGCAAAAAAAAAGATAAAACAGTAGAAAAACAAAAGAGAAGTAATTTAAGAGGAGGGGAAAAAGGTTCAATCGAAATGATGCTACATAAGAGAGCCAATTTGTCGGATAACCGTTCCCCTGCTTTATTCTCAAGAATTTACCGTAGTCGGACAATAAAAGTTAAATAAATGTCAGAGACTCAAATAGACGCATAGAAAAAGACTCAGCAAAAAAGCGAAGGTAAAGTAAAATTACTTAAAACGGATAAATTCTACTAAATGACAGAAAGTGAGCCCGAAAAGTAAAAATAAAAAATATTATTTTAAGGGGTATACTTTTTTCTCTTGACTTTTTTATTAATAGTCATTCCGTGATGCTCTTACACGGAATCCATTTTATCTAAATGATTCCCGATTTAAACATTCGGGAATGACATATTATAAAAATATGTTCTTAAGTTGACACCATTGGCCCACCGGTAGGCAGGCTGATGAAATGTTCGAGATTTTGATATTCGTCAGAATGACCTGTGTCTTTATAATCATCCTCTTGTGTGTTTAAAGCAATCATGGGTGTTTTATAACTCTTTTTTTAAGTTATAAGTTTGGCTCTGAATCGCCGAATCAGTAGGGTATTGTTATTCCGCTCGTCATGGCAAATGAAGCTAAATTTTCATCAACAATTTTTTAATTCACATTACGCTATTTCTCTTAACTTTTCCAAGTATTGAATTTGAATTCTCACATCCGGAACTTTGCCGTTTTTTGTTTTATCTTTTATCGGAACAATTTCCATCTGATCAAAAAGCAAATTAACAGCAGCAAACATATTTATTTGTGGAAATTCGTTATCGCGAAGGAAATGTATTAGTTTTAGTGTTTTAAAGCCATCGAACCATATTAGTTTTTGTTTATACAACTGACTTTTTGATTTGGTGTTTTTAAGAATTTTTCCCCAAACTTGAACAAAATTATTCGCAATGAGAAAATTATATAATTGAACCGAAATAGCTTTGGTTTTTTGTAATATTTGTTCAGGCACAAAATCATTTGAGGAATGATAAATTTCCAACCACTCTTTTAATACAATAAATGACACCGGAGAATACAACAAATATTCGTTTTGCGAATGTTCCAGAAACCTATTCACTCGCTGACCCGTGCCAAATGGAACACGCCAAGAACCGCGACCCGAAGGATAAACCGTAGTCTTAGTTATTCTATTAATTGATGAAATTTTAGCAAGCTTTTCCATAAAGTAAAAATCTTCGGCAGCTTTCTTTTTATTCATTCCGCCAACTTTTACATAGCTGTCAGTATCACAAATCATTGTTGAGCCGATTGAATGAAAAGCAAAAGGGCTTTTAGCAAAAGTTAAACCAAGCACGTAGTAGCGTAAAAATATTTCATAATTGATAATCGCATGCTGCTGCTCAACACTTTCCGGCAGTAAATGTTTAAAATTAACATATCCTGCAGAGTATTTTTTAGCAGAAAATTCATCGTAAATTGTTGAAAAATAATTCGAGTCAACTGTGCAATCTGCATCAAGGCAAACGATTGCATTTTTCTCTTCCGAATTATAGTCGAAGTAATTTAAAACCGCATCCATTCCAATTTTTCGAGCTAAGCCAACACCGCCATGTTTTTCTTCAAGTTCGTTTCCACCGGTTGCAGCATCTATAAAAGCTATATTTAATTGCGACTTAATGATTTTGTTCTCAAATGCGTTTGCGGGATTTCTATTTATTAAACGACTCAATAACTCAATAGTCTGTTTGTTTTTAACTTTAGTTTCGGTTGAGGAAGATGTTAAATTGTTTACAACAAACAAAACCATTGTTCCGCCAAAAAAAATATTATTATTTTTTGAAAGAGAAAGAAGCAATTTTTTAATATTTTCAAATTCGTTGATTGCGGGAATTACGACAGCTATTTTCATCTTCTGATTATTTGAACAAATCACTTTGTATTTTGGGAAAGCATATTTATTAATGTATTTTGAAATATGCGGAGGCAGATTGTTATTCAAAATTAAACACCTAATTCTTTTTTAATTAATTCGACTGCGTAATCAATTTTATCACTTTCTAACCAAATAATTTTCACATCTTCTTTTTTCATTTTTCTAAACCAAGTCATTTGTCGTTTCGCAAATTTATGTATAGCACTGTTCAATTTTTGAAACATATCATTATAATTTATTTCTTTGTTTAAATACATGGAAATAAATTTATATTCCAAACCGAATAATTTTAATCGATTTAGAGGAACACCATTGCTAATCAGTGATTCCACTTCTTCAATCATTCCTTCCTTCAATCTGTTTTTCAAACGTGTCGTAATTCGCTTTCTAATAATTGCCCTATCTGCGGTTATACCAATGTTTAATGAATTAATTTCCAGATTGATTTCATTATTTGTTTTTTTACCTTCGGCAATAATAAGTGCTTGAATTACTCTTTCCTTAATCAGCATATCGGTTGTATTGTGCAGATTCGGGTTAACTTTTAATAGTTTATTTTGAAGTTCTTCAAGTGAAAATTTATTATATTTTTCTAACAATGATTTGTCCGAATTAGATTTTATCAGCTCGTAGTTTTTCAATATTGAATGAATATATAAACCCGTTCCACCTACCAAAAACGGAAGTTTTCCACGTTTCGTTATATCATTATATGCTTTATAAAAATCATATTTAAATTTAAATAAATTATATTCTTCCTTTGGTTCAATAATATCGATTAAGTGATATGGGATTTTTCTTTTACCAATCAGATAATCGTTATAGTCTTTTCCTGTACCCAAATCCATTTGCTTATATACTTGTCGTGAGTCTGCGGAAATGATTTCGCCGTTAAAAAGATTTGCCAGTTTTACTGCAAATTTAGTTTTGCCAACAGCGGTTGGTCCGAGAATGGTGATGAGATTAAATTTCATTTAACCAACATCTAAAAAAATCAAATTGCATTTGCCAAAGGTAAAGTAATTGTAAAAGTTGCCCCTTCGCCCAAAGAACTTTGAACAGTAATGTTTCCGCTGTGATCTTCAACTAATTTTTTTGTTATGGATAAACCAAGACCGGTTCCGTTCTTTTTTCCAAATGTCATAAACGGTTCAAAAATTTTATCGAGCAAACTTTCATTAACGCCCAAACCATTGTCAATAAATGAAATTTTAATTTCTGCAGCATCAACTATTGTTTTGAGTTTTATTCTTCCCCCGTCCGGCATAGCTTCAACAGCATTACGAACAATTTGGTAAAAGCATTGATAAAATTCTTTGCTGTCAATCTTTATAACAGCATCGTTATCAAATTCCATATCAAGAGAACAATTAGCAGTTCGCAAATAGGAATCGAGTCGATGAGAAAAATCAGTTAGTACTCCGTTTATGTTTTGAGGAATAGCTCTTAGAATAGAATGACCTTGTGAATAACTTGAAGTTGTTTGCACTAAATCAGCAACATGATTCAATTGGTCATCCAGCATTTCAAGAACTTGTTTAATATCCGGCGCCAATTCTTTCTCAAGTAAATGATCGGCATATCGTTTACTAACAAGTACGGGTTTTTTAATATCCTGAATTAAAAAATTAGTCATTTTTCCAAGAGAATCTATCCGCTCGGTTTTGAGAAGCTTTTCAACAAGATTTGCATTTTCTAATGAGATAGCTATAAAAATAGAAAGAGCATTTAAAAGCTCTTCATCCAGCTCGGAGAAGGATCCATTTTTACTGTTTAGTAATTGCAGCACTCCAACAATGGATTCCTCCTTGTTTTTAATGGGCATACAGAGCATACTTTTTGTAGTATAACCGCTTGTTTTATCAAAAGAAGATTGGAATCTTTCGTCGGTGGAAACATCTGCAATGTTTATTGTCTTTCCGGTTTTTGCTACAGAGCCGGCAATGCCTTCTCCAATTTTTAAGTGTATTTCTTTTACTTCTTCTCCCATTGCAACTTCGGACCAGATAGTTCCTTTGTCATGTTCAACAAGATAAAGCGTTCCTCTATCGGCATTTACTAAATCTGCAGAAACAGTAACGATGTTCGCCAGTGCATCATGTACTTTAATATTTGAGTTTACAAGCTCGGCGGCTTTAATAATCATATCCAGTTTTGCAGTAGAGAAGGAAGAATTTTTGTCCTGTTCGTTGTTTGTTTTTTCAAATTCGGTGGTTTCAATTGAAAGTGGTTCCGGAATAGTTGTTTCGTTCGGAGTAGTTTCTACTGTCTTGTCGCTGATAATTTCGGGACTTTCAATAATAGGCTTTACAACATCTTCTTGCTCATCCGTCAATTGCTGCGAGCTATTATCATCACTTGAATTATTTCCCTGATCCTCAGCATCTTCTAAAGGATTAGGAATTCTTTCCTCTGTTACCAAATTACTCGCCTCTGTAATTTCCTCTTCAGAATTTGTTTCATCTCCGGAAATTTCCGATTTAATCAGTTCATCAATTTTTCGCATTTCCTCCTCAGAAGAAATACCATCCAAAAACAAATTGTCATCTGCATCAATTAAATCGTCAACATGCAAATCATCGCCCAGCGGCTCGGTAGAAACAGCGGCTTCTTCTTTATCATCTAATAATTTAAACTCTTCAATATCCGAATTTGTTGGTGTTTGTTCTTCCGCAGAATCACTCTTTAAATTATTAAGATCAAACTCCTCCTGACGCTCTTCGTAGTCTTCAGGGCTTTCAAAATTTTCAGGCTCAACTACCATTGCAGCATCAAGATCATCATTCAGTACTAAACTTTGTTTCTGCTGATGTTCCTGACTCTCAGTAGCAGGCAATTCCGTATTTTTAATATTTTCAACAGCTTCTTCCGACTCTGCATTTAAATCATTTTCTTGTGCAGAATCTTTGGTTACAAGATAGCAACTGCTTTTTAGTTTTATTAATATACGCTCATCCTGCCCAATCAAATGCTGAATTTCTGAACTAGTAAGCCCAATAATATAAGAATCTCTTAAAGCAACCACAGTCGAAATTCTATTACTTTGGCTCAAATATTCATCATGCCCAAAGTAATCGTTAGCTGAAACTATAACAGAATTTGAATCTCCGGCAACGTGTTTGCTTAACAAATTTAATTCCCCGCTGACAATAAAATAGAGATAACCG
The DNA here is from genome assembly GCA_964639525.1 of uncultured Melioribacteraceae bacterium. Lineage (GTDB taxonomy): Bacteria > Bacteroidota > Ignavibacteria > Ignavibacteriales > Melioribacteraceae > CAZXDS01. The sequence continues at coordinate 5,996 of CAZXDS010000116.1, forward strand.
AAGGGGTCATCTTCTCTGTAAAGAATTTCACCTTCTTTTATTGTAAATAAATTTCCTTTGATGGAACTTAAATCAATGTTAGAAATAGAAATGCCCTCGAAAAGCTTGTTGGTGTTAAGTGCAATATGTAATTGATTTTCCATGATTTTTCTTTGCCAATTCTAAAATAAAATATTTAATTTGTAAAACAATTCATTAAATTTTTTTAGCTTATTAATTTATATATTTTTTTGTTTGAGAATCGACTTTATTTTAAAAAAAATTAATACTTATGAAAAACAACCATAGTAAAGATATTGAAAAAGCGATTAAGATATTATCGGAAAATGATTCCGTAATGTTTAGGATAATAAAAAATAACGGCAAATGCAATCTAACAAAACACCGCAATTACTTCAATGCGTTAATGAAATCAATTATTGGGCAGCAATTATCAATAAAATCGGCGAATGCAATTATTAAGAGATTCTTTTCCTTTTTTAACAATAATCCTTTGCCGGAAAACATTTTATCAACACCGGAGCAACAGTTAAGAAATTTGGGATTGTCAAATGCAAAAACTCGTTACGTTAAAGACCTTTCCCTAAAAATAATCAATAAACAGATAATGTTAAAAGAAATAAGCCGGAAAACCAACGAAAAAATAATTGAAGAATTAACCACAGTTACAGGTATCGGCATTTGGACCTCTCATATGTTTTTAATTTTTACGCTCGGCAGATTGGACATTCTTCCTTTTAGTGATCTTGGAATAAGAAAGGCAATTATGCTAAATTACGGTCTTAAATTTTTGCCAACTAATGAAGAAGTTGTAAAACTCGCGAAAAAGAATAAATGGGCACCATATTGCTCGGTGGCAGCTTGGTATTTATGGAGAACACTCGATTAGTCCGCAATAAGCGGAGAATCCTTTTTTTTATTTTATCATCAAACTGAATGGATGAACAAAACTTAATATTAAAAGCTCAAAACGGTGATCAGAAAGCACTTGTTGAACTCGTAAAAAAATACGAGCAAACTATTTACAATTTTGCTTTTAAAATTTGCCGCAATAAAGAAAAAGCAGAACATACCATGCAGGAAACTTTTTTGAGCATGGTTAAATCGCTTTCTCAGTTTAGCGGTAAATCCAAACTTTCTACTTGGCTTTATACGGTTGTTAGTAATCACTGTTTAATGCTTGCTCGTTCGAATAAAAAACATTTTTATTCTTCATTGGATGATGAAGAAAATTCTATTGATGAAAAAAGCATTGCCGATTGGAAAGTTACACCGGATAAGGTAACCGAAAACAAAGAATTAAAATTGATACTTGACAATGCAATAAATAAATTATCGGCCGATTACAGAGTGATTTTTATTATGCGAGATATTGAAGGATTATCTACAAAAGAAACCGCCGATGCAATGAGGTTATCTGTACCGGCTGTTAAATCAAGACTACATAGAGCAAGAGCTTTTCTTAGAAATGAACTGAGTATGACTTTTAACAATGAATAAACACAAACATCATAGTACAACTTGCAAAGAAGTTATGCACCATCTTTGCGAAAATCTTGGCGAGGATCTAAATTCCGATAAGTGTGTATCAATTAAACAACATCTCGACAACTGCGAAAATTGCCAAAATTATTTTAAAACCGTTGAAAGCACAATTAAATTTTACAAAGAATATAACGTTAAAATTTCCAACGAAGCACACATCCGCCTGCTTGATGCTCTGGGTTTAAAAGAGTAATTACTTTTTCATTTTTTTTCAAAAAAAATACCGAAGCCCGCTTAAAGTTCTTGCAGATTTCGGTATTCAATGTAAACACAGATTTTTTTACTTAAAAATTTCCCACTAAGTCTTGTCCATTATTTTTTAAAGCAAGCTCAATTATTTTTCCCAATTTCCCGCTTAATTCAACGAGAACAAGTTTGTTATCTGCCATATTAATAACAAACATATTTTCAGGAATATTGTCTTCATCTTCTTTGATCAGCACTGCCGTCATATTGCCATGCTCGGCAACGCGAACCAGACTTTTCCAACCGGCTTCGATTAATTTGTCTGTGGTTTCTTTCAAAAACTTGAAGTTCATCTCTGTATTTGAATTATTATTGCTCGAAAGGTTTCTGTTATAAATGCCTATTTGAACATTTGAAATTTCGTCCAACATATCGCTTGCTATTCCCGCATCTTCATCATCTGAAAACGATACGAATAAACCGGCAAGCGACATTGTTACACTTCCAAAACCATATTCAATATCTTTACTGTAACCACTATCAAATTTACTCAATATGTTATTTCTCACGTCTTTGAAATTTCCGTTTACTCCAAAACAACCGCCGAGAGTCAGTGTTAATAGTAACCCTCCAACTATTTGAGCGGTTCTACTTATTTTCTTCTTCGTCTGATTCATTGTCCTTGTCTCCCCCATTTATTTTATCCAAATCCGGAATATTGAATTTTTCACTTAAACGACCGATTGATTCAAGATTGATATTACCGACAATATTTACAAAAGAAGCCTCACCGTCAAAATCAATGTTTGTTACTACAAGTCCTTCAATTAAATTATCATCAACCGTTTTAATGTAAATATTTGCCACATTGGTTTTCTTTTTTACACGGACAATTCTATCCCAATTGGAATTCGTAAGTTTCTCATCGACCGATTTAATAATTGAAAGGATTTTATCGCGATTCTTTTTTGTTACTTCAAATGAATTTACTTTCACTAATTTTAGTCCGCCAAGAAGTGATGCCATTTCTTTGTCCTTTTTTCCGGCAAGTTTTGATACCATTTTTAGTAAGTTCTGCTCAATTATAATTTCGGCAACTTCGTCACCTTTTTCAAACTCATCAAAATTGCCAAAATTTACATACCCCGGTTCATTGGAATAATCATTTTTTTGAGCAACCACAGAAAAGGCTGCAATTAAAAGCAGTATTAATGTCTGCTTAGCGATGTTTTTTACTATTGACTGTTTCATTTTATTCTCCTTTTTTAAATAAATTATTAATTTCGTTTATACTATTTTTGATTGAATATCCAACTTGTTCCCCCAAAATATTAGCCTCCAAAGTGTGCTGCGAATTCACAAAAACTTTACTTACAATTGCAAATGCTTGTTCGGTTTGTTTGTCTGCCAACTCTATTTGTGCCTGAGTATATTGGGATTTTGAATTATTAAAATCCGAAACCAACACAAAGAAAACAACCGATAAAACCGTTACCGCCACAGCAAAAGTTACAACCTGATTTTTAAATGCAATGAAATAAATTCTTTGTAAAATCGATGCTTTTTTTCCTTCAACAGATATTTTTCTCTTTACATTTTTTACCAATTCATCAGGGCAAGTTATGCTTTTTAGTGAATGAAGTTTTTCTGCGGCACGATGATGTTCATTGTACAGTTTGGCTGCTTCTTCATTACTTTTAAGTAGTTTTGCAAGACTTCGCTTTTCAAAAAATGAAAGTTTCTTGTAAGCCGATTCAATTATTTTATTTTTTAATTTCTCATCCATTATATTAAAGAACCTCCTGCGGTTCATATTTATTTAATTCCATTCTCAGCTTCTTTCTTGCTCTCATTAAATTAACTTTTACCGTGTTAAGCGGCATATCCAAGACTTTTTCTATTTCCCGATATTTCAAGTTTTGGATTTCATAAAGTATTAATACACTTCTTAAATTTTCCGGCAATCTCTGAATTGCCACTTTTAATTCATCTTTCATTAAGTTTATATGCGCTGCGTTATCCGGATTTTCCCTGCCGTATTCATCAGCAGATAAATTAGAAACCATTTCATCGGAATAAACAAACACGTTCCCTGCGTTTTTATGCTTTCTGATATAGTCGATGCACAAATTATGCGTTGTTCTGTATATCCATGCTTTTGCCGAAAGAAAGTTGAACTGATCAATTTTTTGCCAAATTTTAATGAACACTTCCTGCGTAATATCATCGGCATCCATTTTGTTTTTCATCATAAATAGAGCATAACCGTAAATGTTATTTTTGTGCCTATTGATAAGCAAGTCATATTTTGCTGATTTTATTTCCATAGTTAATTATAAAGACGGAGCAGCGATGTTAATTGTTACAAAACACTGAAATTTTTTTTCAAAAAATTGCAGCGATTCGGGGTCAAAATTAAGATTACAAAAAACAACACGTTAAAAGTATATAAAAAAATATTTCGGCAAAGACCGAATCCGGCTTTCGACTGATTTTTCGATTAAATTTGCCATATTTCTGTAACACAGATTACTAATCTGTGTTACAGAAATTTTGACTCTGAATCGCTGACAAATTGACAGACTATTTGTATTTGTGTAAATTGAATTCAGTAAAAAATCATTTCAAACTTTGAGGCAGAAGTTATGAAAACTATTTTAACCGCGATAGATTTTTCGGAAGTTACAAATGCAGTAGTAAAATATGCAATTAAATTTGCTAAAAGTTACAATAGCTCGATAAGGCTGCTTCACATTGCGGAACCGCCTTCGGCTTTTCTCGGCGATGATTTTGGTCCGCAGGTTATACGCGATGTAAAAGCAGAGACTATTAAGAAAGAGCATCGGCAATTGGACGCAATTACAGACCAAATGAAATCCGAAGGAATTGAAGTAAAATCAATTCTTGTTCAAGGTTCAACAGTTGAAAAGATAATTGTGCAAGCCGAAAAGTCAAATGCTGATATTATTATTCTCGGCTCACACGGAAAAGGTGTGATTGCCTCCGCAATTATGGGCAGTACTTGTCAGGGTGTTATTCAAAAAAGTAATTGTCCGGTTCTTGTGGTTCCTTTTTCTTTAAGCAAGCTGAGAACAGCATAAGTTATTTCCATGCCATTTTTTTTCTTAGTATTTAAGTCGTTTATCGGATTGGGAATCCGATTTACAATTACTGAATAATAATGAACTGTGTAATAACTGTTTCACCGTTAGTGAAAATTTTGTCAAGTTGTGAATAATATATCAAAGGGAAAAGTTTAATTAATGGTATCAATTATCAGCAATTCGGGGGCAAAATTAAAATCAAATAAAATAATGATTTATAACGATG
>CAZXDS010000117.1:0-10818 GCA_964639525.1 uncultured Melioribacteraceae bacterium
TTTTATTAGTTTTTCTTATTAAAGATAGTGTATCTTTGTGGGTAACTCAATAAAAGTATAATATAAAATAAATTGTAGAGCAATGAAATAATTGCCAAACTTGAATACGTAAGAGATAATCTAATAAGTGTGTTGTTTGACTAAGAATGTGAGGCAGCAAATAAGGAAAGATGAAACAAAATGTATTTGATGGCTTTTCCAAAATTGTTTTTGCCATCAATGCAGCATTTTAAAAAAAATACGATTTTTAAGTTTATTTCTATAATCTTGTTTGCTGGTAGCTTATCTTTTGCTCAAACCGGAAACGAGTTGGATTTGCTGAATGCAAAATTAGGCAAAGCAAAAATATCAAAAGATACACTCAACATTACAAGAACTTATTTTAAGTTAGGGAAGTATTTGTTATACAACGATATTACCAAAAGTTTTTATATCTCCACTCGAAAATATTATTGAGTTAAGTAAATAGTTCTTGCAATTATAAGAGATATAAATACAGGTCGCTTGTAAATTTGCAAAAAATAATTTAAGAAAATATAAATGAAATTCTCGCAAATTATGTAATTACTTAAGGTTAGAACGCAAAACCATTGTTCTGATATATTGGCATAAACATTGTACAACAATAATAAATAAGATTATTTTTTTAAATAAATATAAAAGGAAATATTATGCGAACAAAACCAGTAAAAGAATTGCCTTTGTTTTTATTTTTTGTTTTTTTTAGCATGTTACTGTTAGTTTCTGTGAAAGCTCAGAGCAATAGTATCTGGAAAGCACCGGCAAATACAAAAAAAATAAAAAATCCATTAGCAAAAATCGTATCCGCTTCTAAAAAGGGAAAAATTCTTTTTGAAACAAATTGTGTTGTATGCCACGGTGAAAAGGGAAAAGGAGATGGAATGGCAGCCGCAGCTTTGAACCCGAAACCTACTGATCTTTCTTCAGACAGAGTAAAAAAAGAAACGGACGGCGAACTATTTTGGAAAATGGGAAATGGAAAAGGGAATATGCCCCCTTGGCAATCGGCATTAACAAAAACACAGCGATGGCAGTTAGTTAATTATGTAAGAACTCTTCAATCCAATAAAAAATAGGTTTACTTAACAAATTTAGGAGAATAAATTATGAAAATTGTTAAAAAATCAATAGAAAAATTACTATATCTTTTTCTAATTCCATTGTTCTTGATTCCTGCAGAAATCTCTGCAATACCAAGTTTTAGCCGGCAAACCAACCTTGCTTGTAATGTTTGTCATTATAAATATCCCGAATTAAAACCGTTCGGCAGGCTATTTAAATTAAATGGATACACCATGACAGGAATAGCAACAATTCAATCTACTTATAAAGAGGACCAAACACTAAAGATCTTAAAATCATTACCGCTTTCAGTAGCAATAATATCTTCGTACGCAAAAACTGCCAAAACAGTTCCAGGACAGCAAAACGGAATTGTTGAGTTTCCGCAGGAGTTAGGGTTGTATTTTGCTGGTGAAATTACACCTCATATCGGAGCTTTTATTCAACTTACTTACGAAGATGGTGAAGGAACAGTAGGTTTTGATATGACAGACATTCGTTATGCTAACCATACAACTTTTGGAGGTAAAGACTTACTATATGGTATTAGTTTAAATAACTCACCAACTATGCAGGATGTTTGGAATACAACAACTATGTTTTCATTTCCATATGTTGGATCGGAATTAACTCCGGCGCCGACAGCCGGTACACTATTGGGAAACGGGGTAATGAATGTGGCTGGTCTTGGAACATATGCTTTATTTGATAACCTCATATATGCAGAAATAAGCGGTTATCGTTCAGTCAAACGCGGTGGGCCTATACCGATTGATGCATCGGCAACCAGTACTATTGACGGTATTTCTCCGTATTGGAGGTTGGCACTTCAGCATCAATGGGGAACTCAATATTTGGAAGTTGGTACTTACGGGTTTTATTCACGGATTTTTCCTAATGGCATTAGTGGTTTAAATGATAAATATACCGATGTTGCATTTGATGCGCAATATGAGAATGCTTTTAGCTCGGGTAGTTTTGTAACTCATTTTAACTTTGTGCGAGAAAAGCAAGCATTAGATGCAACTTTTAACGCCGGTGGTTCTGCCAACCCTGCTAATAATCTTAATTCGTTAAAGTTCGATACCGGTTTTAATTTTGATGCGGGTTATGCTTTAACTGTTGGTTATTTTAATGTAAGCGGAGATGCAGATAATGTTATTTATGCGCCTGCAGTTATGGAAGGAAGCACAACCGGTTCTCCTAATAGTAATGGATTTACTTTTCAGGCAACTGCATATCCTTGGTTAAACACGCAGTTCGGACTACAGTATGTTGTGTATAATAAATTCAACGGATCAAGTTCTAATTATGATGGCAGCGGCAGATCTGCTTCCGATAATAATACATTATATTTAAATGCTTGGCTAGTGTTTTAATATTATTTTTTCTAATTCAAATATTTATAGGGCATTTTTAATGCCCTGTTTTTTTATCTTTAAAAATTTATGAGTCCACTCTAAAAAGCCCCAAACGGACTAAAGTCCGTTTGGGGAAGTTCGTTTTTAGTCTGTTTCCCCACGACTGAAGTCGTGGATTAGTAAAAATATTACTTTTTAGAATGGACTCATTTATAAATATCAAAATATATTTTATTTGTTGTAAGGTTATTCGATATTTAATTTATCTAATTTGCGGTACAATGTTGAAGCATCAATTTGGAGACGGCGGGCAGCTTCTTCTTTATTATTTCCGCATTCTTCAATAACTCTATTAATAAAAGCGTATTCGAATTCAGATACTGCGTTTTTCAAGTTTTTTGATAAGAATTTTGAGGGTATTAAATTTTTTTCCCGTTCTGAAATAGAATCAAGTTTAATAATATCTTCGTTACTAAGTATAATTGCTCTTTCAATAACATTACGTAGTTCGCGAATGTTGCCTGGCCAACTGTAAGACATTAAATATGAAATGACATCCGATTCCACACCCTTACAAAGTTTTTTCATTTCCGAATTAAACTTTTTAATAAAGTAGTCAACCAAGACAGGAATATCGGAAACTCTATCACGTAACGGGGGCAAAGCAATTTCAAAAACGGCAATTCGATAATATAAATCAGCACGAAATTTTCCTTGCTTAATTAGCGAATTGAGGTTTTGGTTAGTAGCGGCAATAATTCGTGCATTCATAGGTCGCAATTGTGTTCCGCCCACTCTGTAAAATTCCTTTTGCTCTAAAACTCGTAATAGTTTACTCTGCAGTGTAATTGGAATTTCCGAAATTTCATCAAGAAAAATTGTTCCATTGCCTGCTGTTTCAAAAAAGCCTTGTTTGTCTTTGTCAGCGTTTGTAAATGCACCTTTTTCGTGTCCGAACAATTCACTTTCGAGCAAGTTTTCTTGAAAGCTGGGACAATTAATTGCAACAAACGGATTATTTTTTTTCGAGCTTGTTTCGTGAATAGCTCTGGCAACAAGTTCTTTTCCGGTACCCGATTCGCCTGTAATCAATACTGTACTTTCACCGGGGGCCACTTTTCTTATTAGCTCCATAACCTGTTGCATTTTTTTACTTTTAGCAACCAATGTAAAAGATTCAATTTCTTCGGCAATATGGCGGCGAAAATAATTTAGTTCAAGCACCAAACGTTTATGTTCGGTAATAAGATTTATTTTATTTAGTATATCTTCAATTACAAATGGTTTAAGAATATAATCAACCACTCCTTTACGAAATGCCTTAATTGCAGTTTCAAGAGTTCCGAAAGCCGTCATAATAATTACAGACGTTTCCGGACTTAGGTGACGAATATCATCAAGAATATCAACACCGTTTTTATCGGGCATCATAATATCGGAAAGAACAATATCGGGAATAAATTCCGAAACTTTTTGTAAACCCTCTTCGGCATTTGCGGCTGTTTCGCAATAATATCCCTTTTTGCTTATTAAAATTGCAAGATCTTCCCTAAACATTTCTTCGTCGTCAATAATTAAAATTTTAGCCGGCATAGATTAACCTACATTTTTCCTTTCTTGTACTACGTTCTGTGATTTGTTAGTCGGAAACGAAATTTTAACTTCAGTTCCTTTAAAAGGATTACTGGTAATATCCATTTTCCCGTTATGTGCATTTACAAAATAATTTACAATAAATAGTCCCAAACCGGAGCTTTCTTTTTTTGTGAAAAAAAATAATCGCCTAATTTTTTCTTTATCCTCTGCTTTTATTCCAATTCCATTATCAATAAAATAAACCGTTAAATAACCTTTTTCCAGCTTTGAGATTATTTTAAGTTTTCCTTTATCGGGCATAGCCTGCAGAGCATTTAAGCCAATGTTTAAAAATACTTGTTTAAGCTGGTCTTTAACACCGAGTATGTTTGAAAGGTGAGACCCGAAATTGGATTGAATTTCATGATTTTTTGCAGATTTATGATATTTTAATATCTCAATAGTTTCGGAAAGAATTTGATTAATATTGCAGAGCTCCCATTGTGCTTCTTTATAACGCCCAAATTGTGAAATATCGCGTACAATTTTTTTAATACGCTCTATTTCGTTTTGAAGTAGCGATATACTTTTGGAAATATATTTTGGTTCGTGTTCGGTTTCTAAAAGTTTTAATCTTGTGGAAATAGAGGAAAGCGGATTGCCAACTTCGTGAGCTATGCTTGCAGCCATTGTTCCGAGTGAAACCATTTCGGCAGTATGCAGCATTTCAGCTTCAATAATTTTTTTCTCACTAATGTCCTGTATTAATTCCGCAACTTGATATACTTCGCCTTTAGCATTTAGTAATGGTGCTATTGTAAATTGAAAGTATTGTATATGTCCGTTTTCATCAATCTTTTTACGTTCAATTGTTCGTATTGTTTGGTCATCCAATGTTCTGTTTGCGTATTTTTTTTCAGTTGATATCCATTTATCAACTACGCTGAACGAACTATTGTTTTTTGTTAATTGGATTTCACTCCAAATTTTTATCGGTTCGTTGAACCAAACAACATTTAAATTCTTATCTAATATTATTAATCCGGCGTTTGTTGCTTTTAAAACATATTTCAATTTTTGGTGAGATAATTTTGTACGGTCCTGCTCAGTTCTAAGACTTTCCATTATGTCAGTAATGAAATAAGCTGTAAGCCCCATTAAAAAGAAATTTAATGCAATCATGCTCCAAACATACGGCGGGTAGTGAGCAGTGTGGACTGTTAATTCGTGACTGTGTTGTTCAGTATGCTCTAACGAATACTTATCAAATTCAGGTGTTTCTTTATGCGGAAAAATTTTTAATGTATAGTGCGGAACAATTTCCGTCATTTCAGCAAGTGCTACGGATGAATAAAGCAGAAAAGCTAATGCAAAAATTAAATAACTTTTACGTTTGTTCAATAAAATTCCGCTTAAAATTACGTGCAGAATATATATGAAAGATAAAGGATTTTCAATTCCACCTGAAAACAGAAGCATTGCAGTAAGGATAAACAAATCTGTTACAATTTGAATCTCTTTCAAATTATTTGCGAATATATTCTTTTTTATAAAAAAAAGATAAATCCCATTTGAACCTGTGAGCGAGATGATTAACGAAACTAATACCCAAAAATTGTCTTCGGGCAAATAGTTGAAAATTTTTACACTCAAAAAAACTAATAGAAAAGAAATAATACATGCAAGCCATCTCAAACGTATGAACCAAAGATTAAGATTTAAATCTTGGAAAAATTCATGATGGTCGTATTTTGTCATTAATTAAATCAATTATTTTTTAGTGGAAATAACTAAGTGAATTTTAGAACTTAAAATCTAAATCATAAAACTATTACTTACAAACGGATATCAGCGATTCAGAGTCAAAATTTCTGTAACACAGATTAGTAATCTGTGTTACAGAAATATGGCAAATTTAATCGGAAAAATATTTTTTTATATACTCTTAACGTGTTGTTTTTTGTAATCTTAATTTTGACCCCGAATCGCTGACGGATATTGTAATAGAAAGCCTGAATGGATACAAAATCATGCCTACCAATTTCCCATAATATTAAGTTGATAAAATTATTTAAATAAAGTGATTGTATTTCATTTCCCGAATTGTTTTAGTCATCAATGTATTTATGGAACAAACAATATATTCGATTAAAAAATTAAATTTTCAAAAGTATTTTAGAGCGTAAAATAGTAATTTTACTGTAAGAATTTTCAAAATTATCAGTTCAAATATTAGCAATTAGAATCGATGCAGCATTTTAAAAAAAATACGATTTTTAAGTTTATTTCTATAATCTTGTTTGTTGCTAGCTTATCTTTTGCTCAAACCGGAAACGAGTTGGATTTGCTGAATGTAAAATTAGGCAAAGCAAAAATATCAAAAGATACACTCAACATTACAAGAGCTTATTTTAAGTTAGGGAAGTATTTGTCATACAACGATATTTCCAAAAGTTTTTTATACCTTGACAGTGCTTTAGCTATGGCAAAAAATATTCATAATGTAAAAGCCATTAGTCTAATTTCTAATGTAATAGCTGCAAATTATAGCGATCATGGGGAGCATGATAAAGCGATAAAAATTTATAAGAATGTTGCAGATTATTTTATTAGCAAAGATCAAAAGGATAAAGCAGCGGCAATATTGTTAAATACCGGACTTGAACTTTCGAGTATTGGAAAATATTCTGAAGCAATGGAAAAAGAAATACTTGCTTTGGAAATGCTTGTCAGCAGCGGCGATTCTACTAATATTGCCGACTATTTTTGTGAGATTGGAATTTTATTCAACAAACTTGACAATAAAGTTAAATATGAAGAATACGTACTAAAAGCTTACTTTCTAATGAAAAATGTAAAGTATGCAGATTTCTATTCTAAAACAAATATTCTAAATGAATTGGCCTACATTTATCAAACAAAAGGAGACTTACTCAAATCATTAGATGTTAATAATCAGAACTACATTCTTTCAAAAAATGCTAACTATCTGAACGGAATGGCTGTTTCATTAAGTAATATGGCGGAGATTGAGAGGGAACTGAATAATTATGATAAAGCTTTAGAGTACTACAAGCAAAGCTATAAACTAAATAAATCGAATAGAAAGACATCGGGTATTATTTATTCCGCTTCACATCTCGGAGAACTTTATTCGTATAAAAAGGAATATACAAAAGCAAAAATATATTTGAATGAAGCATTAAATTTGTCAAATGGGAAACATTATTCGGAAGAGCTAAAATTAACACTTAAATTATTGAGTGATTTATATGTTAAACAAGGGAATTATAAATTATCAATAAAATATTTACAAAAATATTTAGTTGTAAAGGATTCACTGGAAAATATTGCGGTTAAAAAACAATTTGCAAAGTTGGAAACACAGTATGATAAAAAACAAAAAGAAAAGAAAATTGAATTGCTCAATAAGGAAAATCAGTTGAAGAAAGAGCAATTGGCAAAACAGCTTTATTTATTTGCCGCTGTTTTTGTTTTTCTTTTGCTGATAAGTGCATTGATTTATTGGACTGTAAGGAATAAGAAAATCAAAGCTGAAAGAGACTCATTTGAATATCGTCAGAAAATGTTGCGTTCACAGTTAAATCCGCATTTTATTTTTAATTCGTTGAATGCGATTCAAAATTATATTTTAAAAAGTAAAACTTTTGAAAGTGCTGATTACCTTTCTGATTTTGCAAGATTAATGCGATTAATTTTAGAAAGTTCTCGTGAAGATTTAATTACAATCGAAAAAGAAAAGGAAATGATGGAGTATTATCTAAAACTTCAGCAATTACGTTTTAGCAATGTGTTTTCTTTTAATATTGATGTTGATGCGAATATAGATATGGAGAACACAGAAATCCCTTCAATGTTGCTCCAACCGTTTATCGAAAATGCCATTGAGCACGGAATAAAAAATTCTCGAAACTCCGATGGAAAAATTGAAGTAATTATTAAAAAAGAAAGCAACCATATTAAACTATCGGTTAAAGATAACGGTAAAGGATTTTCTACAGAAAAGAAAAGTAAACACAAGTCATATGCGATTCAAATCACAAAAGAAAGACTTGAAAACATTTATATTTTGAATAAACAAAAAATTAAATTTGAAATTAATTCGGACAAGCAGTTAGGAACAACTGTTTGTTTTAAGATGCCAGCAAATAGAAAAGGAATTAAAATTGATTAGAACGGTAATAGTTGACGATGAAAAACCAGCAAGAGAAAACATTTCTACATTTATAAATGAATATTTTAAGTCGATTGAAATTGTGGGCGAGGCTGAATCAGTAAGTGAGGCTATTGATGTTATAAACACATATAAACCGGAGTTGCTGTTCCTTGATATTGACATCAAAGGGGGGACAGGCTTTGATGTTTTGCATGGTGTAGATTATAAAAATACAAAAATAATATTTGTAACTGCCTTTCAAGAATATGCAGTTCGTGCTATTAAATTTAGTGCATTCGATTACATTCTAAAACCATTTAAGACTTCGGAATTGATTCAAACAATCAATAAAATAGTTGAAGATAAAATCGATGAGAATTATGCAGCGAAATTTGAAGCAATATTTTCTAATTTTAACAGTGCATATCCTAAATTAAAAAAAATGGTGTTAAAAACATTCGACAAAATTCATATTATTAATATTAAAGATATTATATATTGTGAATCCAGCAACAATTACACTACATTTTTTCTTAATAGCGGCAAAAAGATATTAGTCTCTAAACCCATTAAAAAATATGATGAAATGTTAGGTGATTTAAGTTTTATGCGGGTACACCAGTCTTTTCTTGTTAATCTTAATTACATTCAACAATTTGATAAAACAGAAGGGGGAATGTTAATTATGACAAACAGCATTAAAATACCGGTTTCCCACAGACAAAAAGCAGCGTTATTAAAATTTTTTGAAACTCTTTGATATACATTGATTTCTATCACATTCTATTAAAATATCAATTTTAAATTTGTTTATATTTACAATATTGAATCAAAAATTATGATTGATTTCGGCATAATCTAATATGTGCATGAATTAGGAATTACACTTTGTGTGATTTTTGAATAAATATGATGTCCTTTTTAATAATATTCACGGAGCATGCTATGAAAAAATTACTTTTTTCAATTTTATTCTTTTTTCTTGTTTCATTAATTTCAGCACAGGATTTTCAAGTAACAAATACAGGAATTTATTCAGTAGATGTTCCTCACCTAACATTTGGTGGGTCGCAAGTACACTTGGTTTACGGAACTAATTTTTTATGTTATAATTTTGATATTCATGGTCCTTCTGCACCTATAACAAATCCAATAATTCCTGCTGAAAATTATGGACCCAATACAGCGGATATTGCCGTTGATCCTTTGGATTCAAACCATATTGGGATTGCTTATTACGATTTCCACTACGATGCTAATACTGGTGTGCAATTTTATGGATGTTACGTTGTGGAAAGTACTGACGGCGGACTAACATTTGATGCACCTACTTTACTGGATACAATTGAGATGGGAAATACTCTTTCTAATCTTTCCTATAATCTTCCACAAGTGAAATTTGTACGGCGAAATGAATATAGTGATATTAAAATATTGTGGAGAGTTAATTCTAATAGTGTTGATACAAATTCACTCTATCTTGGTGGTAGATATGGAGGACGAGATAGGATGGACGATCCAAACAAAGATGCTCTTGAGGTTGCAATCGGTTTTACAGTAGAAAATGAATTATACGCCGTTTCGTATGGCATAATGGAAAATTCCCACGCTAAGTTCTATCTCAGTGCTTCCGGAGCTGGTACTCATATACTTGTAAAAGATGATGGACAAACATTTTTGACTTCTGATAATTTTACAAAAGCTTTTGTGAATCATGGTGGCAAACTTGAATATATATATAATGATTTTTCTCACAGTGCCCAGCTTACTGAATCTGGTGATTGGGGTGCGACTTGGAGCGATAAAGGGACGGTTGATTCTCATCAATATACTTATGTTGCCTTTACTAGAATAACGCCGACTTTTCCATTGTATATGGAAAGCTATTTTGTTAAGCTATTCAAAGACGATAATGGTGATTTAATATTTTCAGTAAGTCCTGACTTACTAAATTGGCAAGACGGAGGAAAAGTAAATAGTAGCAATGCACAAGTATCCGGAATGGCAGCATCGTTTATTGATGTGAAGTTAGATGACATAAATAAATCATTATTAACATCCTGGATAGATAACAGAACGGGTAGCGAAGAAATATTTTATTCGAATATAGAGTTGCCGTTGCTTGTAGATGTAAAAAACGATATTCAAACTACTGTAGAATTTAATTTACAACAGAATTACCCAAATCCGTTTAATCCGGCAACTACAATAAAATTTAGCATACCAAAAGCAGGGCAAGTAACTTTGCGAGTTTACAATTTACTTGGTAAACAGGTTGCTGAATTAGTAAACAGTGAAATGAGTGCCGGAAATAAAACTGTAAATTTTGATGCTTCAAATTTGAGTTCAGGTATTTACTTTTACAAACTAAGCACCGAAAATTTTGTAAATATTAAGAAAATGGTTCTTTTGCAGTAATATTATTTTTTAAAAATCAAAAGCCCGAGTTCGTAATTATGAATCGGGCTTTTTAATTTGAATTATTTTGACAATCATTAAATAGATTAATATTGATTATAATTTAATATCTAAAATAGTTTCAGTTCCGTCCTTTAAGAAGTTGTAGGTCAAATTATCTAAAAAAGTGTGCATTATGTGAAGTCCGCGTCCGTGAGTTTTTAG
>CAZXDS010000118.1:0-10780 GCA_964639525.1 uncultured Melioribacteraceae bacterium
TTCCCCACGGCTGAAGTCGTGGGTTAGTAAAAATATTACTTTTTAGAATGGACTCATTGGCATTTTAAGAAAACAGACTATTTATTTGAGCGGCAAATAAAATTTTCAGGTATCTTTTGCTTCTTAAAATATCATAATGTAACTTTCATTATGCACAACCGGTAATATAGCATGAAACCGAAAATCACATTTGTATATCGGAATATTAGTTTACGGCTATAAAAGTAGAAAACTTATTAGATATTAAAAATAATTTTTGTAATTTGAGAAAAACTTTACTGTAAGTATGAGAAATGCAAGTATTTAAAAAAAACGGACATATAATTTACAACGGGGATGCGTTAGAAATATTGTCTAACCAAATAGAAGACGACAGCATAGATTTGATATTTGTTGACCCGCCATATAATATTGGAAAAAATTTTAACGGAAGAAAGGATAAATGGGATACAGACCAAAAATATTTGGACTGGTCATACACTTGGATTAATTTATTGATTAAAAAACTAAAGTCTACAGGAAGTTTGTATATTATGACTTCGACTCAATTTATGCCTTATTATGATATTTATCTTAGCGATAAAATTCATATCCAATCAAGAATAATTTGGTATTATGACAGTTCCGGAGTTCAAGCCAGAAAATATTACGGGTCAATGTATGAACCCATACTATTCTGTGTAAAAGATAAAAACAATTACACTTTCAATTCTGAAAATATCTTAGTTGATGCAAAGACAGGTTCAAAAAGAAAATTAATTGATTACAGAAAAAATCCTCCTCGTCTTTATAATACAAAAAAAATTCCTGGAAATGTATGGGAATTTTCAAGGGTAAGATACAGAATGCCTGAATATGAAAAACATCCGACACAAAAACCGATAGCATTGTTAGAGAGAATAATAAAAGCAAGTTCTAATGAAACGGATCTTATTTTAGACCCTTTTTCCGGAACGTTTACAACCTCTTATGTTGCCAAAACACTTAATCGCAAATCAATAGGGATTGAAATAGATGAAGATTATACTAAAATCGGATTAAGGCGTCTTTCTATTCTTAAAAATTATAACGGGGAAAAACTTGAAAAAGAAATAAGAACTTTTGAGACTAAAAAAATTATAGAACAGCAAACTTTATCATTGTTTTAATTAGATGGAACACAGTTTTACTAAAGAAATAAAACGAACATTAGCAAATAATTTCGGTAAAATTTCTGAAGATATATTTCAGAAAAGTGAATTATTGCAGTATTTAAACATCAAAACGGTTTCTGCAAATCGCGGTTCAAAAGCAAGAAGCAGTTTCGGAAATCTTTATGCTGTTTTTGTGCTTATTGAGGACTATCTGAAAAATGGATTCGACAAAAAAGGGAACTATAATGAATATGGCGGAGCTGTTTTTTCAAATTTATTTTCACGCCAAAGAGAACTTCCTTTTGGTTCAAAATTACAGAATCATGCTCTTAATCACAGAATGAACCAAGAGTTCAAAAAAACGTTTCCCACATGTAATTATACTCCGATAATCAGAGTTATTGAAACGAAACGATATTGGATAAACGAAAATCTGCTTAAAATTAAAGTAGGGCGAAAAAAATACAACATTTCAAATTCCGTTTTAGAAATAATCAAAAAATATATTGATACAAAAAAGCGTGCTTTTAATAGTTTTATAAATACTTGTGAAAAATTCAAAAGTATCTCAAATAAAAAATCCAAAGAAATTGAAAGTTTCGTGTCGAAATTATTAGCCCCGAATGTTGATGCTCGGATTTTTGAAATAGTCAGCTACTCAATTTTAAAATACTTTTTCAAAAACCAAACTGTTTTTTGGGGTTTTGAAATTGATAAACTGGAAAAAGAAAATTTAAAATTATACAAAACCGGCAGAACTAATGCTAACGATGGTGGAATTGATTTTGTAATGAAACCGTTAGGACGATTTTTCCAAGTAACGGAAACACTTGATTTGAAAAAATATTTTCTTGATATCGATAAAATAGAAAAGTACCCGATTACGTTTGTAGTAAAAACAGAATAACCGGAAAAAGAAATATTAAAACTGATTAGAGAAAAAGCTCAAGAACAATACTCAATTAATGTGGTTGTCAAGAAATATATGGAATGTATTGAAGAAATCATCAATATCAATACTTTAGAAAAACGTTTGAAACAGGTTATAAAACAAGGTAATTTAAAAAGCATTTTGAATGAAATTCTAATTCAAAGTAAAGTTGAATTTAACTATGAAGACTAAGAAAACACATGTAAAATAATATTATTATCAAAAACAAAAAGCCCCTTAAAATAAGAGGCTTTGAATAAAAATTAACGCATGCTGTAATTCACAACGTAAAAATAGATTTACACGTTATCCAGCGCCTGTTCCAAATCGGCTAATAAATCATCAACATTTTCAATACCGACAGAAAGACGAACAAGTCCATCTGTAATTCCTGCTGATTCACGACCTTCTTTTCCCATTGATGCGTGAGTCATACTTGCAGGATGCTGAATCAATGTTTCTACTCCGCCCAAGCTAACAGCCAAAGTGCAAAGTTTTACTGAGTTCATTAACGCTGCACCCGCATCGTGTCCGCCTTTAAGTTCGAAAGAAATCATTCCGCCCGGAGCTTTATGCTGTTTTTGTGCAACTTCATATTGTGGAAATGATTTTAATCCCGGGAATCTAACCCATTCAACTTTGGAATGATTTTCTAAAAATTCAGCAATTTTCATTGCATTTTCGGAATGCCTTTCCATTCTAATTGCCAAAGTTTTTAATCCGCGATGAACAAGAAAAGAATTAAACGGATCAATTACGCCGCCCATTTGATTTAACATTTTTCTCGTTTTAACATAGCTTTCTTCATCCTTTACAACGATAATTCCCGCAACAACATCTGCGTGTCCGTTCAAAAATTTTGTCATACTGTGTACAACAACATCGGCACCAAGTTTTAAAGGCTGCTGAAGTGCAGGACTCATAAACGTGTTGTCAACAATCAGTTTCGCTCCGTTTTCGCGGGCAATTTTTGAAATTGCTTCCAAGTCGGTTGTTTCAAGTGTCGGATTACCCGGAGTTTCTACATAAATGACTTTGGTTTCAGGTTTCATTGCATTTTTAATCTGCTCCAGATTTGAAGTATTTACAAAGGTATGTGTTATTCCATATCTGCTGAAAACTGTAGCAAGCAATGTAGAAGTCGGTCCGTAAACAGATTTTGAACAAACCACATGATCTCCGGTTTCCAACTCCACAGCAAGTGCTGTATAAATAGCAGCCATACCACTTCCGCAGCCGAGGGCTTTGTGTCCGGCTTCCAACTCGGCAACGGCATTTTCCATTGCTTCAACAGTCGGATTTAGCATACGAGTATAAATATAGCCTTTTTGTTCTCCTTTGAACAATGAAGCTCCGTGCTCAACAGATTCAAATTTGAACGTTGAAGTTTGATAAATGGGTGGAACTACCGGTCCAAATTCATACTCGCCAATTCCGGCGTGTACGCATTCGGAATCAAACTTTAAATTTTTGATGTGTGACATTTTAATCCTTAATTTTATTTATTTTAATTATTATACTAACGTTTCTTCATCACCGGCAGATTCTTCATCCGAACCGTTTTCATCTACTATCTCGGCATCATCATGAATTACCTTTGCAATATCCGCAATAGAATCACCCTCTTTTAAGTTGATAACTCTTACGCCTTGAGTATTTCTGCCCATAACGCGGATAGCTCCCATTCCTTGTCTGATAACCATTCCGGTTTCTGTAATAATAACGAGTTCATAATTATCGCTTACTTCCATCATGGCAATTAATTTTCCGTTTTTATCTCCGGTTTTCATTGTTATTACACCTTTACCGCCGCGGTGTGTAATGCGGTAGTCATCTAACTTACTGCGTTTTCCGTAACCTTTATCAGTAACAACAAGCAGAGACGAAACACTTTTAACAACTATAAACCCAATTACAACATCATCTTCTTTTAACCTGATTCCGCGTACACCGGTAGCCGTTCTTCCCATAGTACGAACATCTTTTTCGTGAAAACGAATTGCCATACCGTTGCGAGTTCCAATTACTATGTCATTGCTTCCTTCAGTTAATTTAACAGCTATGAGCTTGTCATTCTCGACTAAGTTAATTGCTTGTATTCCGCCGCGACGAACATTTGAATAGGCAGATAAAACTGTCTTTTTTATTGTCCCTTTCTCGGTAACCATAACGAGTGAATGGTCTTCAGAAAATTCTTTAACGGAAACAAACGCCGTTATATTTTCTTCCTTGTCTTTTTCAAGGAGGTTTACAATCGACCTTCCTCGTGATGCCTTGCCGGATTCGGGAATTTCATATACTTTAAGCCAGTACACTTTTCCTTTGTCCGTAAAGAACATTATGTATTGATGAGTTGAAGCAATAAACATATGTTCAATAAAATCTTCGTCCTTGGTTTTAGCACCGGAAACACCTCTGCCGCCGCGTCCTTGTCTTCTGTATCCTGAAACAGGAAGACGTTTAATAAATCCTTTGTGCGAAATTGTAACTACAACATCTTCTTCGGCAATAATATCTTCAATGGAAAATTCCTGCGTATTAAGAATTATTTCTGTCCTTCTTTCATCACCGTATCTTTCTTGAACTGCGAGTAATTCTTCTTTAATAATTTTATATCTTTTTGTTTCGCTTTCCAAAATTCCACTGAGTCTTTCAATAGTTTGAAGAACTTCTTTGTATTCATTTTCAATCTTTTCGCGTTCAAGTCCGGTTAACCGCTGCAATCTCATTTCCAAAATTGCTTTTGCCTGTATTTCGGATAACTTGAACTTATTCATCAAGTTGTTTTTTGCGGTTTCTGCATCTTTAGAACTTTTGATTGTTTTAATTACTTCGTCAATATTGTCAAGAGCAATTATGTAGCCTTCCAAAATATGAGCACGTCTTTCCGCAGCATCCAATTCAAATTGAGTTCTGCGGACAAGCACTTTCATTCTATGATTTATGAAGTGAGTCATCGTCTCTTTCAGCGTAAGCACTTTAGGAATTCCATTAACCAAAGCAAGCATAATCACGCCGAAAGTTGTCTGCATCTGAGTATGCTTATAAAGCTGATTCATAACAACGGCAGGTTGTGCATCTCGCTTAAGTTCAATAACCACACGCATTCCGTCTTTATCAGATTCATCACGAACATTTGAAATTTCTGTTATTTTTTGTGCCCGCACCAACTCTGCAATTTTTTCTATTAAGTTAGCTTTGTTCACTTGATACGGAAGCTCTGTAATAATAATAGTCTCTCTATCATTTTTATGAGTTTCGATATTCGCTTTTGCCCTGACAATTACTTTTCCTCTTCCCGTTGTGTATGCATTACGCACACCTTCGTAACCGTAAATAATTCCTGCCGTAGGAAAATCGGGAGCTTTAACATATTTCATTAAATCTTCCGAAGTTAAGGTCGGTTCGTCAATCAATGCAATAATTCCGGTAACAACTTCATTTAAATTATGCGGGGGAATATTTGTTGCCATACCGACTGCAATTCCGCTTGCTCCGTTTACCAATAAGTTGGGCAGATATGAAGGCATTACCGTTGGTTCTTGTAAAGAATCGTCAAAGTTGGGTGCAAACTCAACAGTGTTTTTATCTAAATCGCGAAGCATTTCTTCTGAAATTCTTTTCAGTCGTACTTCCGTGTAACGCATTGCTGCAGCGGAATCACCGTCAACAGAACCGAAGTTTCCCTGTCCGTCAACCAAAGGATAACGAAGTGAAAAACTCTGTACCATTCTTACCATAGTGTCATAAACTGCTGTATCTCCGTGCGGGTGATACTTTCCAAGCACTTCACCAACTACACGAGCGGATTTTTTATAAGGTTTGTTGTGTGACATTCCAAGTTCGTGCAAACCATAAAGCACGCGGCGGTGAACCGGTTTTAATCCGTCACGAACATCCGGTAACGCTCTTGCAACAATTACCGACATTGCGTAATCTATATATGAAGATTTCATTTCATCAACTAATGCAACAGGTTGAACTTTTTCAAAAAATGTAGCCATAATTTTTATATCTCTTTTCTATTCTAAAATTATTATAATTACTTTATCTGCTAAACATCAATGTTTGCATATTTTGCGTGTTTCTCAATAAATGCTCGGCGCGGTTCTACGGCATCGCCCATAAGAGTTTCAAAAATTTTATCGGCGGAAGCGGCACTTTCCAAATGTACTTGAAGAACCGTTCTCGTTTCGGGATTCATTGTAGTGTCCCAAAGTTGATGCGGGTTCATTTCCCCAAGTCCTTTGTAACGAGAAATATTTATGCCTCTAACTTTTCCTTCGGAATCAACCTTTGCATTTGCTTTCATACGCTCCAATATTTTGTCTCTTTCAATCTCATCGTAAGCATAAACTTCTTCTTTTCCTTTTTTGATTTTATATAACGGCGGCTGAGCAATGTAAATTTTGCCGGTAGTTACTAAATCTTTCATGTAGCGGTAGAAAAATGTTAAAAGTAAAGTTCTGATATGGCTGCCGTCAACATCGGCATCAGTCATAATTATAATTTTACCATAACGAGCCTTCTCAGGATTAAATTCTTCTCCGATACCTGCTCCAACTGCGGAAATCATTGCTTTAATTTCGTTGTTTTCAAGTATTTTATTAATTTTAGCTTTTTCAACATTTAATATTTTTCCGCGTAACGGAAGAATAGCCTGAAAACGTCTGTCGCGCCCCTGCTTAGCAGAACCGCCGGCAGAGTCGCCCTCAACAATATATATTTCCGTGTGCTCAGGGTCGGTTATCGAACAGTCGGCAAGTTTGCCGGGTAAATGGATTGAATCGAGAACATTTTTTCTTCGTACAAGATCGCGAGCTTTCCGCGCAGCTTCTCTTGCTTCGGAAGCACGTACACATTTTTCAATTATCTTTTTACCAATTGCAGGATTTTCTTCAAGAAATTCCCCAAGTTTTTCACCGACAAGTGTTTCCACAGCCGATTTAACTTCGCTGTTTCCGAGTTTGGTTTTTGTCTGACCTTCAAACTGCGGCTCCATTACTTTTATGGAAATTACAGCTGTTAAACCTTCCCTGAAATCATCACCGGATAAAGTAACTTTGGTGTTTTTCTTTTCTTTAATAAGATTATTTTTGAGTGCGTAACTGTTAAGAGTTCTCGTTAATGCCGTCTTAAATCCCACAAGATGAGTTCCGCCTTCGTGTGTGTTTATGTTATTCACATAGGAATGAATATTATCGGAATACGCTGTACTGTACTCAAATGCAATTTCAACGGGAACATTATCTTTTTCGCCTTCAATAAAAACAGGCTTGTGCAAAGTGTCGCGGGTTTCATCAAGATATTTTACGAATTCTACAATTCCGCCTTTAAAATGATATTCAACTTCATCACCTTCAATTTCGTCTTTAATGGAAATGCGAACGGTTTTATTCAAGTATGCAAGTTCTCTCATTCTTTCGGCAACAGTTTCAAAATGAAATTTGGTAGTACGGAAAATTTCGCTATCGGGAATAAAAGTAACTTTAGTTCCCGTATCATTTTTTTTCACAGTACCGACTTCCAATACTTTTGTGGTTGGAACTCCTTTTGAGTATTCCTGTGTATAAACTTTTCCACTTCGATGAACTTCAACTTTACACCATTCCGAAAGAGCATTAACAACGGAAACACCAACACCGTGTAGACCACCAGAAACTTTATAAGAATCTTTATCAAATTTTCCGCCGGCGTGAAGTACTGTCATAACAACTTCGAGAGCCGATATTTTTTCTTCCGGATGAATGTCGATAGGAATTCCACGTCCTTCATCGGCTACTGAAACGCTACCGTTTTTATGAATAACAATTTTGATTGAATCGTTATATCCGGCAAGAGCCTCGTCAATACTGTTATCAACAACTTCGTTAATTAAATGGTGCAAACCACGCGTACCAACATCACCAATATACATTGCCGGTCTTTTCCGAACGGCTTCAAGTCCTTTCAAAACATTTATATTATTGGCAGTATAATTTTCCTGAGCTTTTTCTTTTGTCACATTTTCACCTGTAGTTATTACATAAACTTTATTTTCTTAATTATGTCTTCGCCGAACGAAGCATTTATTCTTTCAATTATTAAGTGTTTCCTCAAGTTCAATTCGCTTTTCCAAACCGAGTTTTCAACTTTGAGGTATAAACTTCCTCTATAAATTTTTTGAGCCTGAACCACTAATTTCAAATCAGGAAAAATTTGAGAAAAATTTTGGACAATATCATTTTCAAGAGCAGTTTTACGTATGCCGGCAAATGCTCTATCACTTTTAAAAATTTCCCCAACAGTCTTTATATTTTTCTTAACATATTGCAATTTTAATCCTTGTTAGCACAATATTAAAAATTGTCAATTTTCAATTATCCATTCTCAATTTATTACGCATAAGTAATTTCGCCGTTTAATACATTAATAACTTTGTCCGCATCACTTTTAGTTAATCCGTCAAAGTTGGAAAAATCAGTCATTGAAATTACTGCCTGACCAACATCTGTTAAAAATTCACTAATTTTTTTCGCTCTAAAAGCATCCAGTTCTCCAAATACATCATCAAGGAGAAAAATTGGAGTTTTTCCTAAAGTATCTTTTAAGTAGAAAAATTCACCGAAACGTAAAGCAATTTGAAATGTTTTATGCTGACCTTGTGAGCCGAATTTACGCAAATCAAAATTATTTATTGTAAATATAAAATCGTCTTTATGCGGTCCTACCAAATTTGAAGCTCTGCGTAATTCATCATTTTTTCTCTCTTGCAATGCTTGTCTGAATTGTTCGTCAATGGATAAAGCATTGTTCTCTATAAGAGATTGATAAATTATATTAGGGACTTCACTTTCGCCCATTATTTTTTGATATGATGAGACTACATAGTTTAAATAATTTTCAATAAAGGAAATTCTATGTTTGATCAACTCACTGCCTGTTTTAATCAACGACTCTGTCCAAGAATCCAATTGTTCAAAAAGAGAAGCATTTTGTGATTCTCTAATTTGGTTCAATAACGAAGCTCTCTGTCTCAGAACTTTTTTATATTCCAACAAAATTTTAAGATACGTTGAACTTGCTTGTGAGATTATTGAATCCACAAGTTTTCTTCTTTCCGAAGGAGCTCCGGTAGTGATTGTATGATCCAATTGTGTAAGCGTTACAACAGGAAACTTACCGATAATGGACGCCGCCCTGTAAATTGGCTTTTCATCAAGAAAGTAATTCTTTTTTGGTGAGTCCAAATTATATTGGATACGGACATTGTTTTCCGTTAGATCTTTAAATTGTCCTATAATTTCCAATTCTCTTTCATTAAAATTAACTGATTCACTATCGTGATTATGATTAATGCTTTTGGTAGTGCAAAGGTAATAAATTGCTTCGAGAATAGAGGTCTTGCCCTGACCATTTCCTCCAACGATGTAATTTAATTTTTCTGAAAAATCTATTTCTGTATTCTTATGCAGTCTAAAATTTCTTAAACTAATTTTCTTTATTACCATATTAACTGTTTAAACGTACAGGCATAACCAGCATCATCAAATCTTGATTCTCTTTTTCTTCAACGGGTAAAATTATAACAGCTTTACTCGGAGAATGCAACTTAAGCAGCAACTCTTTTTCCGAACCTAAATGACTTAAAACATCATTTACATAAGCGGAATTGAAGCCTATTTCCAAAGGGTCGCCGTTATATTCACAAACTATTGAGTCGTTGCCCGAGGCACCAAGATCAATGTCTTCAGCCGAAATATCAACTTTGCTTTCTGTAATTGCAAATTTAACTTTCTTCGTATCTGATTGTGAAAAAAGCATCATTCTTTTTACTGCTCCGTGCAAATCCTTTGTGTTTATTTTCAAAGTAAATTCATTTTCTAAAGGAATAACACTCGCATAGTCAGGATATTTTTGACCGATTAGACGCGTGATTAATTCCATATCGCTCAATACAAATGAAACGTGAGTTTTACTTAAATAAATCTTAACATCTTTTTCGTCAAGCACTTTTGATAAAACGGTAATTGCCCTTTCCGGAATAATGTATTGGTCCTCAATTTCCGTTTTAATATTTTTCAACAGCAAATCAACAAGGCGATGTCCGTCAGTTGCCACAAAACGCAAACCGTTTTCAGAAAAATCCAATAAGGTTCCGGTCATAGCAGGACGCATTTCTTCTTTACTCATGGCAAATGCAGAACGATCAAATGCTGATTTTAATTCCGTTCCGTTTAACGTAAGTTCGTTAAGCTCTTCACTTTCAGTATTGCCTGGGAACGACGGAATATCGGGGTATTCATCCGGTAATAAATAGCTAATAGAATATTTCCCGTTTTCGGTAGTCAGTTCAATCTTTCTGTTATCTGTAAAATTAAAATGAATAGTTGTATCGGGAAGTGATCGAATTACATCAAATAAAAGTTTTGCCGGAATGACCGCCGTTAGGTTATCGTCGGCAACAATGTTAAGAGAAGTTTTAAGTGAAATTTCCAAATCCGTTGCATAAATTGTTAACAGACCGTCTTTAATTTCGAATAAAAAATTCTCCAAAATAAGCATTGGAGTTCTTGTCGGGACAGCAGGAATAACTTTAGTCAAATGCTTTTCTAAATCTTTACTATTTACTTTGAATTCCATTAAATTTATCTCCATTTGCATCAAAAATTAAAAAATAAATATACCAAATATTAACAATATTTACAATTGCCAAACCGCCGTAAAAGACTATAAA
>CAZXDS010000119.1:0-10707 GCA_964639525.1 uncultured Melioribacteraceae bacterium
ATAAATTGTTCAACCTTTACTTTGTCTGTCAACTTAAGTTTACAGCAATATAGAACTTTCAACCTTTACTTTGTTTGTCAACTTAAGTTTACAGCAATAAGTTAAAACAGTTCTTATACTGCCTAAGCTATTATTAAACCACGGTATATTCGCCGCGGCAAATTAAATTTGGTTCTTAATCGCTAAATTTGCAAACATGCACAAATTAATCACTTAAAAATGTAAGCGTAAAAGTTGCTCCTTCCCCGGGTTTGCTTTTAACATCAATTTTAATATTATTCAGTTTACAATATTCACCAACGAGAGCTAACCCGATACCGTTCCCGTCGTAACGCCTTGAGTAGCCTGTATCTTCCTGCGAAAAAGCGTCGTATAAATTAGGAATAAATTCTTCGGAAATACCAATACCGGTATCTGATACTTCTACCACAACTTTATTTTCATCATTTTTAAATACGAGTAATTTGATTAAACCGGTTTTAGTAAACTTGATGGCGTTTTCAATAAGGTTGCGGAATATTTTTTCGAGGGAAGATAAATCTCCTCTTACAACTGCCTCTTCAAACTTAATTTTATATTCAAATTTTAATTTCCTCTCAACCGCTTGATTTTTATATCCTAAAGCCAACGGCGCTAAAATTTCAATATTTAAATCAATCATCTTAAAATTAGGCTCGTATGTGTTTGTTTGAATTTCGGCAAGACTTAACAATAATTCCGTTGTTCTAATTATTCGTTTTCCTGCTCGTTCAATTCCCTCAAAACTCCTTGATAAATCAGGACTGATTCTGTCTTCCAAATCATCTTTTATTAAACTGGCAAAACTAATCATTGTATTAATCGGGGTTCTAATTTCGTGCGACATTTGACTTAAAAATGTCGATTTTAATTTACTGCCTCTTTCAATTTTTATTTTTGACTGTTTCAATTCTTCCAATAAAAGTTTCTTTTCTGTAATAATTTCTTTAATTCCCAAGTAGTGCTGAATTTCTCCTTTTTCATTTTTTATTGAAGAAATAACCGCCGATTCCCAAAATAATTCACCGTTTTTCTTTTTATTATGAAGCTCACCCGTCCAAGTATTTCCGGTAATAATTGTATCCCAAAGATTTTTGTATTCCTTTTCAGACATGTGACCGGATTTTAATATTCGAGGATTTTTACCTTTTACTTCACTTGCTGCGTAGCCTGTTGTTTCAGTAAATTTAGCATTAACATATTCAATATTTCCTTCAACATCAGTAATAATAACTTCGGCAGGGCTTTGCTGAACAGCTTGCGAAAGTTTTTTTAGTTCGGCTTCGTCTGTATGCTGCTTATTTAATAAACCTATTTTCATTATGGCAAGATTAATTTGCTGAGTTACAGAGCGAATAAATTCTTTTTCAGCTTCATTAAAAACACGCTTGTATTGAATTTGATTTAGTGTAAGCAAAAGAAAATTATCGGCAGAAAACGAAAATGGCAACCACAATAATGTTTTACTTTTTAATTTATGGTGCAATATAGATGCAGGCTCTCCTGTGAATGCAGGATGTACTTCATCGAAATAAGACTCTATAATATTTTTATTGGCTAAAAGAAATTCCACAATATTTTCAAACAATTCAGTAGAATATATATTTTCTGCAGGGGATAAACCTTTTGCTTGCGGGTTATTCCAAACAGTTAGCATTTCTGCTTTACCTTTTTTTAAATTAACATAGTATATAAATGCTCTATCAACACCAAGAGTTTCTCCTATTACATTTATAACATTAGAGAGTAAATTGTAAACTTTATCTTCAAATAAAATTATCTCGGATATATTATTAGACGCATTCAAAAACTTAATCTTCTGTTCTTGCTTTTTCTTTTCCTCTTTTACCGCTGAAATATCTCGCGCAATGGAATAAATGTAGTTCTTACCGAATAGAGTAATTAGCTTTGCATTAACTTCAACGGGAAAAGTAGTTCCGTCTTTACAAATATGTTCAGATTCAAATGAAATGATTTCACCCGCCATTACTTTTTTAATCTTGGTAGAAATACCATCCTTTTTTTTAACATAAATTGAAATCGGTTTTCCAATTAATTCTTCTCTTGTATATCCGTATTGTTGAACAGACGTATCATTTACATAAACTATTGTTGATATTCCCTCTGAAGAAGGATTTATTACAATAAGCATATCAGATGATAAATTGAAAAGTGATGTAAAAATTTCCTCACGTTTTCTTAAAGCTTTCTCTATTTTTCTTTTTTCCGTTACATCGGTTGAAATACTTAATATGCCAAACTCGCCATTTGGAAGCGGAATGCGAGTTTCCCTTAAAGCATTGATACAACGAGTTCCATCTTTTTTCAAACTCTCAAGTTCATGAATTAATATTTCACCGTTTAATACTTTCGAAATGTTTTCCTCAATTAGAAATTTGTTTTCTATTGAAGCAATGTTTCTAATATCTTTGCCTATTAATTCTCCGGTTGCATAGCCGAGAGAAATGTGCTGGGCTTCATTTGCATCAAGAATATTTCCGTTTTTATCCTCAATTAATATTCCATTTGGTGCTAATGTAAAGATAGTTCTATATAATTCCTGCTCAGCCAACAATTTTTTTTCTACATTTATTAATTCTGTTAAATCAATTATGCTTATTATAACATTTTTAAATTCGGATGGATTTTTAGGAATCTTAAATTGAAAATGCGTATAAATCGGGGTCCCTTTTATCGAAAAAGATCTGTATTCGGCAGTAAAACTGTCCTCTTTATTCCATATAGCAAGCAATTCACTAATAAATATATCAATGTTTGCTATATCAAATAATTTGTTAAACCCGCCAATTAATTCTTCAATTGAATCTGCTTCAAACAATTTAAGTGTGGCATTATTTACGTTAAGAATTTTTATCTTTTGGGTAAAACTTTCAACTATATCGGTATTAGATAGGAGAAAAGATTTCAAATCCGAAATTCCCTCCGCTCTTATTTTTTCAAGCCCTTCATATAATTCCGAAAGGTCTTCTTCCCATAAAGATATTGGAGAATAATCAAAAACATTTTTGAATTTTTCTTCGTAATTCATATTTTCATTATTATTCTGTTTCCCTAATTCTTCCTGTTTCACTTTTTATCCTTGGTAGTCTCTTATGAGAAATATTTTTTTATTTAATGGCAAATGATAGTAAAAAATGTAAATATAAATGAGTCCACTCTAAAAAGCCCCAAACGGACTAAAGTCCGTTTGGGGAAGTTCGTTTTTAGTCTGTTTCCCCACGACTGAAGTCGTGGGTTAGTAAAAATATTACTTTTTAGAATGGGCTCATAAATTAAATATAACTGAATATTTATCATCGCACATCCTGTATCTTGAATCCTGTATCTTGGCTCCTGTATCTTTAATGTTTTTTTCACTCAAATTTATCCGGCTTAAGTTTTTAAAAAATTAAAATACCAATGTAAAAGTAGTACCGACATTTTTAGTGCTTTCCACGCCAATTTTTATATTATTCATTTCACAATACTCTTTCACTAAGGCAAGTCCGAGACCGTTTCCTTCAAAACTTCTTGTGTAACCCGCTTCTTCCTGCGAAAACGGATTAAAAATATCTCCGAGATAATCTTTCGCTATTCCGGTTCCTGTATCTTTTATTATTACAGTCAACTTACCAATTTCACTTTTAAATAATCTTACTTCCACACAGCCTTTATCTGTATATTTAATTGCATTGTCAATTAAATTTGAAAATATTTGCTCTAATGAGTGCCTGTCTCCATAAAAGAATGAATCATCCGTATCAATATTTACTTCAAACTTAAGTTTTTTTAATTTTGCTTGTCTTCTAAATTCCAAA
Source organism: uncultured Melioribacteraceae bacterium (assembly GCA_964639525.1). Classification (GTDB taxonomy): domain Bacteria; phylum Bacteroidota; class Ignavibacteria; order Ignavibacteriales; family Melioribacteraceae; genus CAZXDS01. The sequence continues at coordinate 3,837 of CAZXDS010000119.1, forward strand.
GAAAGTTTAGAAATAATTTCCGGACCAATTTCAATTCTATGAAATGCCGGCTGATAACTATGTGTTTTTAGCTCGGAGTAATTTAGCAGTAATTCAATTGTTCTTATTATCCTTTCACCGGCTTTTTCAATCAGTTCAAAACTAATCCTCTGATCCTCATCTAATATTTCTAGAAGTTCATCTTTTAATAATCCGGAAAAACTTACTATTGCGTTTATAGGCGTTCTAATTTCGTGGGACATTTGAGCAAGGAAATCGGATTTTAGCTTGTCTGATTTTTCCGTATGCTCTTTTGCTATTTGTAAATTTTTCTCTATTTCTTTCTTCGCGGTTATATCTTCGGCAATTGAAACAAAATGTGTTATTTTTCCTACATTATTGAATATTGGAGATACAATAACTCGAAGCTCAACAATCTTACTATCTTGCGCCGTAATAGATATTTCTCCCGCCCATTCTTTACCACTAAAAACCGTTTTACTTATTTCAGCAATGCTGTCTTTATCTATTTGTAATATTTTAAATATATTTTGTCGCTTTCCTTCATTTTTATCAAAATTCATTCCTGTCAATTTTTCAGCCGCCAAGTTTGCATACTCAACAACTCCCACAAAATTATAAATTATAATAGCAGATGAGCTTTGTGAAACTGCTTCCGTTAATGTATCAACATTTGTTTTATACTTGTTAAATTCGGTAATATCATAAATATAAGATTGTACTGACGGAATACCTTCGAATAAGACATATTGCCCGAGGGACAATACATCAACAAATTTCCCGCTTTGAGAAATTATTTTTGTTTCGGCAAGTTTTGATTTACCTTTAGTTCTTATGATGTATTCAGTTCGTTCTTTAATACCTTGATGATATTCTTCCGGCACAAATTGAAAAAAGGATTTATTCAAAAAGTCAGAAAAATCATCATAGCCCGCTATTTTTTTCAAAGCCGCATTTAAATAAACTACTTTACCCTTTTGATGAATAAATATTCCAATAGGAGAATTATCGATTAGATTTCGATATTTCATCTCACTGTTTTTTAGATTGTCTTCTGCAATTTTGCGTGAATTAATATCAATTATTACAGCACTTATCCCGATAACATTGCCGTTTTTTAATATTGGCTTACCTGAAATTCTAACCCAAATTATATCCCCATCTTTTGTAACAACACGGAATTCTGTGGTTTCAGGCTTATTTTCTAATACCTTGCTGAATTGTCTTTGCGAATATGGTATATCGTCTTCAAAAATAAACCGTGTAAAGTCTTTACCTGCTAATTCATCTACGGAATAACCTATTATTTTAGCAAGACCCTGGCTCGCGTATAAAATTTGTGAACTCAAATTAATAGAAACTATACCTTCTTTCATATTTTCAACGAGATTTCTAAATTTATATTCACTTTGTTCCAAAGAAGCCTGGAGCTTTCTCTTCTCTGTAGTATCAATTAAAAATGCTTGAATAGCCGGTTTACCTTCATATTCAATTATAATCGGGTTAGTTTCTGCCCAAATCACTTTCCCTGCTTTAGAAAATAATCTAAAATCGTAACTACTAGATATATTTTCACCTTTTAATCGTGCGAGATGGTTATCAGATATTACCTGTCGGTCATCCGGATGAACAAAATCAAGAAACGGTTTGCCAATAATTTCCGGTAATGAATATCCCAGCAATTTTGCAGTGTTTTCATTTGCAAATTTTAACTTGGCATCTTGAAGTATTACCAATGCTTCCTTCATGTTTTCAATAATTTCTTTGTATTTTCGCTCACTATTTTGAAGCTCAACTTGAACGGATGCATCTGTGAAAATAGAGATTAACTTTCCGTTGGAAAGCATTTTGGATTTCATATCAATTGTAATCAACTCACCGTCTTTATTTTCAATCTCTCTTCTTGCCGAAATCACTTTCCCTGATAATACTTCATCATACTTAAGCGGATTTGTTTTAATAACATTTTGCGGGAATAAGTTGGGCATTTTCATCAATAATAATTCTATTCTGGAATATCCCGTAAGCAATTCGGCAGCTACATTTACGTCAATAAAATTACCTTTTTCATCACCAATAAAAATTGCATTAGTTGCCTCTTTAAAAATATTTCCATATAAATCAAAATCACTTTGAAATTTATTTTTCTCATCAACTGAATTGTTTTCCAAATGCATTATTTCTCCTAATTATAAATGAGTCCATTCTAAAAAGTGATATTTTGACTATACCACGACTTCAGTCGTGGGGAAACAGACTAAAAACGAACTTCCCCAAACGGACTTTAGTCCGTTTGGGGCTTTTTAGAGCAAACTCATAAACGCTATAGTATAACCACGTAAATTCTTGTTTTTCCTGCAAAGTACACCCCGATAAAAAGGCATCGGGACAAGCTGGGCCAGGTTGTTAAAAAATCTAAATAACAAAAAATATTTTTCCGGTTATTTTTTTCAGAATGAAAATTGTAAAACCGACTTTCCAGTCGGTTTATTAACCCGACTATTATCATTTATGAGTTATGTTCAATGTTGGGCTAAAGCCCGATATTGTAAATAATTTTCAATCCCCGACATAAATGTTGGGGCAATTCATTAATAATAACGAAAAACCCAATTTTTTAATTGCTCCGTGCTTTAGCACGGAGAACTATATAATCAACAACTTAGGGCTTTAGCCCAATTTGATTTGTCGAAATATTCCTAATATAAATACATCGGATTAACACCTATCAACATTTAAAAATATTTAATTTTCTTACTGCTTTTCTAATTTTTTTCTACAACCACAAAGGAACAAACCGGAAGGTTTGTTCTACAATAAAAATTTAATATTAAAAACTGCATTATTTGACTCTGAAATCGCTAAGTTCTAATTTGCACTTTAGTGCGCTAGTTTATACTTTAATTTTTATTATGTAAATTGTTTGCCTTTTTCAATGTAAACTTAAAAGTACTGCCTTTATTCAACTTACTTTCAACCCAAATTTTATTTTGTTGCTTATTAAGCAAATCCTTACAGAGCAACAAACCTAAGCCTGTGCCTTTTTCCATATTTGTGCCTCTCTCTGAAACGTGTTCATCTAATTTAAATAATTTATTCATCGTATCATCAGTCATTCCAGTTCCGGTATCGCTAACGCAAACAATAATATCATTTTCAGCATCCTCAGTATATATTTTAATTATATCACCTTCTGAAGTAAACTTTATAGCATTGGAAATCAGATTTCGCAAAACAGTTTCCACAACATTTTCATCTGTAAAAACTTCCAATCCATTTTGTACTTCAATTTTAATTTTAACTTTTTTTGCAAGAGCAACTGTAGAAAGCAAAACAAAAACACCCTGCACCGAGTGATACAAATTTAATTTTATCGGATTTATTTCTATTTTGTTTGATTGCACTCTTGACCATTCCAAAAGACCTTCAATAAATTCAAAAATATTATTAGAAATGGTTTTAAGTGAATGAGCTATTTCCTCAGTTTCCTCTTTTGTTAAACTATCATAGTCCTCATCAAGAATTTGAGTAAATCCCAGCAATGCAGTAAACGGAGAACGAATATCGTGTGAAATAATGGAGAAAAACTTATCCTTAGCCTCATTCAGTTCTTTAAAATTTTTCTCCGATTTACGTAAATCACTCAATAATTTTTTCTCATTCGTTATGTCTTCACCTGAACTTAATATTCCTGTAATTTCCTTTTTCTTATCTTCCAAATAAGCGTTGTGCCATCTTATAGTTCTAAGTTCACCGGATTTAATAATAATTTCATTTTCATGGGTCTTAACATCTTGATACTTTCCATCAAGTATTAAATCAATAACCTTTTTTGTTTCAATTCTACTCGCCTGAGGTACAAAATTTTCTACCCAATTTTTTCCTAAAATTTCCTTTTCTTCGTATCCGAGAATCTTACAGCCTTTTCTATTTATCAGCTTAACATTCCCATTTTTATCTAACACTAAAATCATTACCCTTGCAATAGAAAGGTAATTTTGAATTTCATTTTTAGCATTGAAAAGTTCTTCTCTAGCATTTTTCAACTGTGTTACGTCTCGCAGCATTCCTTCAATGGCTATTATTTTTTGATTATTTCCATATACAAGTTTGTTGTTAAATGAAACTGTTTTGATTTTTCCTGATTTGTCTTTCATTTCAATTTCATAATTTTGAATAGTTCCCTCTTTCAATGTTTTGTCGTACAATTCCATTCTCAACTCCGGAAACAAATAAAAAACACTTGCATTTTTCCCGATGATTTCCTCTCGCTTGTATCCGCTTATTTTTTCAACGGATGGACTAACATTTTCAACTGTCCCATCTAAACCTATACGATAGTAAACGTCAATTAGCGAATTAAAAATAGACTTGTATTCCTTTTCGCTTTTTTCAAGTTTTTGTTCAGCATTCCATCTGTCAGTTGCATTCCTATTTGTTACTCTTCTTCCAATATATTTGTCATCATCAAAAACAGCTTGGCAGGTATGCCGAATAACACGAATTTCACCATTCTTCTTTATAATTTTAAATTGAATCTTTCCATGTCCTTTTGATTTATTAACATCAGCAAGATGCTTATTAAATTTATGCTTATCGTTCGGATGAACTATTTCCAACAATAGTTCCGGCTTAGCTAAAAATTCTGCCGCTTCATACCCTGTTTGCTGTTTGCATGACGGTGATGTGTAACCGATTTTCCCGTTTGGTTCTGTCCAATATTCCCAATCGTATGTATACTTTAATAAATTTTCAAATTTCTTTTCATTTGAATGCAGGATTTTCATAATTTTATTTTCTGCAGTAATATCGTGAGCATCCCAAAGTACAGCGGTTTTTCCTTCATAAATAATTTTTTTCACTCTTGCATTAAACAAAACATTATTACCATTAACCGACAAAGCATATCTATAATTTATTAAACTATTAGTTTCTATTGCTTTGCTAATAATTGTCATAAATTCCTGAGCTATTGCCGGGGGAAGAATACTTTTCAGATTTTTTCCTCTCGTTTCGGTAAATGGAACAATCAGATAGTTACTATCCTGCGGAAAAACGTCCAAGTAATTACCTTCTGCATCAAAAATAAGTAACAAATCAGGGATTGTAGAAAGAATTGTATCCAACTTTTTCTTGTTAGCTTGAACTACTTTTTCCGCCTCTTTAATTTTTGTTATATCAGAAGCAACGCCGATTAACCCAACATATTTGCCGTTTTTTAATTTCAAAGGTTGAACCGTTGTTAAAAAGTTGCGATAAGTCCCAAGTGCCGTTTTTGCTCTGTACTCGAAATTTTCTATTTTTTTATTTTCCTGTACTCTGGCAATTTCTTCCATAAATTTTTCATAATCTTCAGGATGAACCAGTCCCTCAGGGTGCGATTCCATTAAAACTTCCTTAGAAAAGCCGGTAAGTTTTTCAAATGCGTTATTCACATAAGTAACTTTGCCATTTTCATCAACTGTGCAAATAATTTCGTTCAAATTTTCAATTAATTCTCTAAATTTTTGTTCGCTACCTTTTAGTGCCTCTTCTGTTTTTTTTCTCTCTTTCTCTTCTTCCTTTTCTTTTGTAACATCTCTTCCTGTTCCAATTGTTCCAATGATTTTGCCATCGGCATTTTTTAATACGGTTTTATAAACATCAAGAAACAAAAATTCCCCTCTTACATATCCAAACTCATCAAACCTCTGAGGTGTTTTTTTATCAATTGTAATTAAGTCCGAATTTCTGCATTGTTCTCCAAATGTATGCCAGTTTTTATTTTCAGGATGCTTTGCTCTTTCCCTTTCAGCAAAGAATATATCCGTTTTCCCAATCGGTTCTTCCAAATTTTCAGCACAAAGTAATTTTTTGCACATTGCCTTATTTGCAAAAGTGTATCTGTTTTCCAAATCTTTTGCCCAAAACAAGTCAGGTGAATTATCTGCTAGCGTTTTTATAAAACCGTATTGATTTTTATGTTCTTCTTCGCTTTGTTTAATATCATTTTTATCTTTGTTTCGTTTTGCTTCAAACCGCTTAATAAATTCGCTTGTAAACAGAATGTAAATAGTGAGTAAAATAATATTAATAACCAACCTATCAATATCAAGCCCGCTGCGAATTGCCAATAAGGAATATGAAAATAGCATCAAAACCGAAAATATCAGATAGCTTCTGTTTTCATAAATAAAAATCGAAATAATAATTGGAATCATTAATAATAAAACTACGGTATAGGTAATTTCAAATTGAATGGTTAAAAAAGTAAGAGAAAGTAAAGCCAGAATAAAGCTAACAAGAAACAATATTTTGAGTTTTGGGGAACTAATTTTTTTCATTATTGATCCGGAATTTATTTAGTATCATTCTATTCTATATAGTATCCGAGAAATAGAAAAATTTTAAAAAATCATAATTTAATTAGTAGTCAGTTAATCTTATGCCATTAAAATTAAGTTAAATATTTAAAATATTTATAATAGCACAATCATTTTATTAATATAATAAAATAAACATATTATTATCGGCATCTATTGAAATAATTATAGGGATTTTTTATCCGATTTGTTGTGGAAAGCGGATCTTTTCTGCAAGTTATTTACGAATCCACCGAAGCGGATTTTACCGGAATATTCGACAAAAACAGATGAGTTTACCTAAAAAAGGCAAGTTGTTTAATTGCCGGTTTAATAGTAAGAATTCCAAATAGTACTTATCGTTCGATTTAGTTTGAATAATTAATAATCGGTTCCATTTTATCCAATCTGACAATTTCCGACTTAACGATAGAAGGCTTTGAATAACCTTTATTTGTTATTCAAAGCTTTCCAATAATAAATGAGTCCATTCTAAAAAGTAATATTTTGACTAACCCACGACTTCAGTC
>CAZXDS010000120.1:0-10655 GCA_964639525.1 uncultured Melioribacteraceae bacterium
CAATAATTAAAACAAATATTTTTGTTACAAAGAAAAATATTTACAAATCTTGATTAAGATTTAATATTGTATTATGTTTAATTTCTGAATTTATATGAAAAGAATAAGATATAAAATAGGGCAACCCAAGAAATTTAGTTCATTTACAAAATAGAAAGTATAAACCAAATGCACCAAACAGTATAGCTGTGGTGCTTTTTTTTTGCCTATGATTGCCAATCAAATTATAAAAGTCTTAAAAGATTGGGCTCCTCAAGGAGCAGCTTGGGAGAAAGATAATATCGGTCTCCAAGTAGGTTCGGGAAACACTAAGTTAAAAAATATTTTTCTCACTCTTGATTTAACTGAAAGTTCTCTCGAACAAGCCATAAAAAACGACTGCAATTTCATTTTTACGCATCACCCTTTAATTTTTACACCACTCCAAAACTTAAATTTCGACAAAGACACAAAAAATATCCTAATCCGAAAATTAGTTCGAAATGATATTACTCTATTTTCGGCACATACAAATTTAGATTTTACAAAAGGCGGAGTGAGTTTTCAATTAGCAAAAACTCTTGGATTAAAGAATATCAAATTTTTACGAAATCAAAATAGTAATCAAGTAAAAGTTGTTGTTTTTGTGCCTACTGAATTTACTTCAAAAGTTGCTGATTCGATTTTTAAAGCAGGCGGTGGTATTATCGGTGAATATGAAAAGTGTAGTTTCACAAGTAATGGAACAGGAACTTTTCAAGGTTCAAAGTTTTCAAATCCTGCAATTGGTAAAAAAAACAATTATGAAACAGTTAATGAACAAAAGTTGGAAGCCTTGGTAAACAACTGGCAAATTGATTCGGTGATTAATGCAATCAAATCCGTTCATCCATACGAAGAACCTGCTATTGACATATATCCGGTAAAAAATTATAACGTAAATTTTGGAGCCGGTGCTATTGGCGAATTACCTAATAAGTTATCGGAAAAGCAATTTTTGTCTCACGTATCTCAAAAATTAAAAACAAAAGCTTTAAAATATTGTGTAGGTAAAAGAAAAGCAATTAACACCGTAGCCGTTTGCGGAGGAAGTTGCTCTGAAATGTGGATTGAAGCTGTTCGCAAAAGAGCAGATGCTTTTGTAACTGCCGATATTAAATATCACACATTTCAGGATGCCGAGGGACAAATATTATTTGTTGATGCCGGGCATTTTGAAACAGAAGTAGTAGTTCTTAATGAAGTGAAGCAAAGACTGAAAAATTTTATTATACAAATGCATGAAAAGACAAAAGTGATTCAATACAAGGGATCAACAAATCCCATAAAATTTTATATTAAATAAATAAAGGAGTTAAAATTGATTAACAGACTATCAAAACTTTATGAGCTGCAATACATTGATGATCAGCTTGATGAATTGGAAGAGCTTAGAGGCGATCTTCCTTTAACTGTAAATGAATTAACCAGTCAAATGGATGCAATTAAAGAGCAAATTACTGAGCAAATGGAAGCAAAAATTAATGCTCAGGAGCAGGTTAAATTAAACGAAACAGAAAATGAAGAACTTCAAACGAAATTGAAGAAATTCAAATCGCAGCTTTACCAAGTTCGTAACAATAAAGAATATGATGCTTTAACAAAAGGCATTGATCACTCGGAGTCGAGAATTAAGGAAATTACCGAAGAAAATATTCAGTTGGAAATTGAAGCTCAAAAAAGAATTCGCAACATCGAAGATCTTGAACCGCAGGTTGATGAATTAAAAAAAGAACTTAAACAGAAAGAAAGCGAATTAAAAAAGATAATTAAAACTAACGAACAAGAGGAAGCCAAACTTCAAAAATCAAGGGAAAAGCTCGTTCCGCAATTACAAAAACCTGAATATAAAACTTATATGCGGATTAGAAAAGCAAGAGGCGGAAGTGCTATTGCCGTTGTTGTTCGAGGTGCTTGTTCCGGCTGCCATAATGTAGTTCCCCCACAGCGACAAATAGAAATTAGAGCAAATAGAAGATTATTCACTTGTGAATCATGTGGTAGAGTTTTGATTTCCGGCAGTATTGCAGATAGCGTAAAGACAAAATAAATTTATTGAGCAGCACATGCGTTAAAAAATATATTTACGCGTGTGCTACTTCTTAAATGTTCTTGCTTTTGAATGTGAACCACCGGATTGCTTTTTTCCGGAATTGTATGATTTTTTCTTTTGATTATAGCTATTATTGCCGCTCTTTTTGATTGGTTTTATCTGACTTATCGGGATTTCCTGCAATAATTCTTCTGTAGGGAAAATACATTCAATTTTTTTGCCCAAAAACTCTTCCAAAGCACTCAAAGCATATCCGTCCTCTTCATCGGCAAAGTTAATCGAAATTCCGGATGCCCCGGCTCTTCCGGTTCTTCCAATTCTATGTACATAATCCCCGGATTCTTCCGGCATATTAAAATTTATTACATGAGAAATTCCCTCAATGTGAATTCCTCTCGAGGCAACATCAGTCGCTACTAACACTCTTATTTTCCCATTACGGAAAAGTTCTAATCTTTTAATTCTCTTTGTTTGTTCAACCTGCCCGTTTAAAAGGGCACAACTTATTCCATATTGTTCAAGGGAATCGCAAAGCTTCTTAGTATCATCACGGCGATTGGCAAATACTAAAACTTTTTCAAGTTTATTTTGATTTATTATGTTGTACAGAAGAGTCAGTTTCTCATCAATAGTAGTGATATACGTAATTTGTTCAATATTTTTTTGTGCTATTTCATCCGGTTCAACAGTAACTTCAACTGCTTGGCGAGTCCAAGATTTTGAAAGATGTCCTACGTCTCCTGTCATTGTGGCAGAGAAAAACATAGTCTGTCGTTTTGATTTTTGCGGAGTCTTGAGAACAATTTTTTTAACATCAGGAATAAATCCCATATCAAGCATACGATCGGCTTCGTCAATAATTAGGATTTCAACTCGCTGCAAATCAACTATTCGTTTGTTCATAAAATCAATCAGCCGTCCGGGAGTACAAATTAAAATGTCAATCTCATTCCGTTTCAACATTTCTTGTTGTTTCCCATATCCAACGCCACCAAGCAATGCTAAAATTGTACAAGGAACATATTTCGCAAGGTTGCGAGCGTCTTTTTCAATTTGCAATACCAATTCTCTTGTCGGAGCTAAAATTAAAGCTCTCGGTGTACCGTGTTTTCTTTTTTTCTCAATAGGATTTTTTTGGATATGATTTAAGATTGAAATCAAAAACGCAGCAGTTTTTCCGGTGCCTGTTTGAGCTTGTGCAGTAATATCATCCCCAAACAGAGATTTCGGCAGAGTTTCAGCTTGAACTTGTGTGCAATATTTAAACCCCAAATCATAAACGGCGTGCATAATTTCATTAGATAAATCGAAATCATGAAACCTACTTTTTTCTTTTGCAATTTCTACTTTAAACGACGAAGCATTCCAAGAATCAACTTCGGATTTTTTGAAAGTTTTTTTTATTGGTGTCGCAACTCGGTTTACGTTATCAACCCCTTTATCGGTATTTTTATTAGCTTGTCTTTCTTCAGCTAACTTTGCGCGGCGTGCTCTATATTCTTCGGGAGTCTCTTTTTTACGATATTTTTTTTGATGCTGATTCCCGCTTCTATTGTATTGAGACGAATGTGCTTTACTCTTTTGGGTTGGTGATTTAGTTTTGTGTGATTTGTCAGAGGTTGTAATTACCGGCTTTTTCTTTCCACTGAAAATATTTTTCAGGGTTCTTGCTATTCTTTTAATCAAATTAAAACTTCATATTTAGTGTATAATTCTGAATTGAAAAATCAATATACTGAAAATAGAAATGAAATGAGGAAAAAGGGAAATTAAAGAATCGTTGATTCCACTATTAATTTAAGTTAACATTTGTCAACTCAGTTTTTATCTCAATAATTTCCCAATCACATCAAAATATAATTTAGCCGCAAGAAGCCGGATAGTATTCACAAAGAAAATATTTGAACATATTATTCAAAACTCATTTGTTCCAACGCAAGTAATCGTTTCCAATTTTTATCGGTATGTTCCTGAATATCCTTTAACACCGGTTCTCCGCCTTCTTTAAACAAATGCCTGAATCTTCCCTGCGGTTTCATGCACGCATCAACTGGAAGTTTTTCTTTCGGGACGTAATTTATTTGATATTTAAGATGCTCAATTTCAAAAAGCGGAAATAAATTTGATTCCACCGCAGCTCTTCCGATTGATATTGATTGAGACGGTTCGGTTTTGTGTCCCGGAGGGCAAGGTCCGTCAATCATTATTAAACGAAATCCTTTTGTCTCTTTTGCCTTTTTAAATTTTGTCCGCAAATCTTCCATAAATGCCAATGAAGCAGTAGCAGCGTAAGGAATATTATGTGCAGCAATTATTCCCATCAAATCTTTAGGCCAAAGCTTTTTGTAATTATCTTTCGGGTTTGTTGTTGTTACGGCTCCGTATGGTGTTGCCGTACTGGATTGAATTCCGGTGTTCATATATGCACCGTTATTATTTACGATGTAAAGAATATTTTCTCCTCTCGAAGCTGCACCGGAGAGAGATTGAAATCCAATATCAAAAGTTCCGCCGTCTCCGGCAAGGATGGCAACCGTTACATCTTTTTTGCCTTGTTTATCCAAAGCAGCTCTTACGCCGGTTGCAGTAGCAGGAGCCGCAGCAAATACCGTGTGGATAATACTTCCCTTTACTTCGTTCATCGGATATGGACCTGCAATAATTGAAAAACAGGAGGCGGGAACAACATAAACCGTATCTTCACCAAGTATGCTCGCTAAATGTCTTACCAACAAAGACCACCCGCAGCCGCGACAACTTAAAGCGCCCGAATGAACTTTTTCATCTTTTATTAAAAAATCAAATGCCGGAAGCATAATTACTCCTTATAATTTTTATAATATTAAAAATTAAATTCTTATCTGCAATCATTTTTACTAAATTAAAATTATCCATTGTCAATTGTACATTATCAATTGCAGTTTGTTTATTACTCCAAATCAATCCAAGTTACTTCTTCAGGATTGTTCTGCATTTTGTAAATTATTTTTTCGATTGTTACCGGTGGAACATCTTTTCCGCCGAGTCCGGTATAAACATCGTATAATTTGTATTTTTTTCCATAAAGTGCCCGCAGCATTTCCTGCATAATTGCACCGTGATTTCCACCAAGGAAATTCCTTTCGATATTTACAATTGAAGCATCCTCAGGTACATCTTTCAATGCTTTCAAAACCGAATCTTTTGGGAAAGGTTTAAATAACCGCAATTTTAATAATCCGATTTCGGGATGATTTTGAATAATGCCGCGTGCTGTGGTTGTAATACTTGCAATTGTTACGAGAACCATTTTTGTGTCCGGTCCAATGTTCACAGCTTCAACCGGTTCATAATTTCTGCCGAAATGTTCGTTAAATTTTTTTCCGGTTTCAATTAATAAATCTTCTACTTTGTTTGCGTCTAACCAATATTCATAATTGAACTTTTCATAATGTTCAGGCGGAACCAAACCGCCAACCGATTTCGGGTGCTCAACATCAACTTCCCAACCTTTCATTTTTTTAGGTGGGAGAAATTCATTTACCAACGATTGTTCTGGTATCCAAATGTTCTCGCTTGTGTGGCTTTGATAAAAGGCATCAAGTATTATCATCACGGGAATATCAAGCTTTTCGGTAATTAGGTATGATGAAATAATTGTATCAAGAACTTCCTGTGCGCTTTCGGTATATATTTGAATCCAACCTGTATCTCTCTGTGCAAGTGAGTCGGTTTGATCTGACCAAATATTCCATGGAATTGAAGGACGACCTACATCACAAACAACCATTGGCAATCTGAAATGTGCAATTGCGTGAAGAACTTCGTGAGCGTAAAAAAGTCCCTGACCGCTTGTTGCAGTAAAAACACGGCTGCCAACGATTGCAGCACCTTTTGCCGCTGCAAAAACCGAGTGTTCGCTATCCATATTAATATAGGTTGCGTTCATTTCTTTGCGGGCAACTTTTGCTGAAAGCTCTTCCACAATTGTTGTTTGCGGTGTAATTGGGTAAGCAGGAATAAAATCAACATCACACAATTTTGCTGCTTCTGCCGCAGCATAATTTCCTTTCATTATCGTTTCATAATGTCTTGGATATTTTGGCTCTATATCAATTGTTTTAACAGTTTCAGGTGATTTAATTTCATTATTCATAAGAAACCTCTTTTATACTAAATTTTATTGCGGAAGACGGACATTCGTTTACACAAATTCCGCAGCCTTTGCAGTAATCATAATCTATTCTCAATCTTCCTAAATCATCAATATGAATTGCAGCATCAGGACAGTAGTTGTAACAATTTCCGCAACTGAAACATTCGCCGCAATGCAAACATCTTGATGTTTCAAGCACAATATCTTCTTCGTTAAAACCGGAAACAACTTCTTCAAAATTATTGAAAAAATCGGTTTCGTGTTTTATCGGACTGTCTTTTCTCGGCGTTGGTAAATAGTATGTGAAATTTATATCACCCGGGAGTGCAATTTGTCCGTGATGTGTTTCGTGGCTGTAAGGTAAATTTCGGAAATGAGCATTAACTTCTTCGGCAACCTTATTTCCGCTGCCGATTGCTTCCGTAACTGTTCCGCCCCAAGCCATATCACCTGAACAGAAAACGGGAATGTTTGCTTCAAATTCCATTTCCCCTTGTTCAGGTTTTACCTGTTTTCCGCTGAACGCAAAATCATCAAATCTTTGTCCGATTGCAGTAATAATTTTGTTTACGGAAACAGAAGTTTCAGAGCCGTCAATAGGAACCGGACGTCTTCTTCCTGATTCGTCCGGTTCGCCGAGTTCCATTTTAATCATAGAGACTTCAATTTTATCGTTCAATTCATTTATTGAAGTCGGAGCAGTTAAAAATTCTATTTCAACGCCTTCGGCTCTGGCTTCATCAACTTCATTTGCAATTGCAGGCATTTCCTTGTGAGTTCTTCTGTAATAGATTGTTGGTTTTGCACCAAGTCTTAAAACTGTTCGTGCTACGTCAACCGCAGTATTCCCACCGCCAATAACAGCAATTTCATCATCCTTTTCAATTTCGTATTTTTCGCCATTCATCTTAAAATCGTGAAGAAATTTTATTCCTTCCACAACTTTATTTTCATTTTCTATATTCATTTTAGTACCGATGTGCGATCCAACGGAAACCACAACAGCATTAAAATCATTTTCCAATTCTTTAATCGTAACCTTTTTATTAAAAACAAGTTCAACACCGGCATCAACAATATTTTGAATTTCACTGTCAAGAATTTCTTTCGGTAATCTGAATTCCGGAATGCCTGTTCTCATCATTCCGCCGGCATAAGGTAAAGCTTCAAAGACAGTTGTGCTGTATCCTTTTTCCCTCAAACGAAGTGCGGAGGTTAAACCCGCGGGTCCGGCCCCGATAACAGCAATTTTTTCATTGTGTTTAACGGGGATTTTTTCAACAGAACGATCTAAAAATTTATCGCCGAGAAATCTCTCTACTGCACCAATATTTAAACCTTCGTCAATTTCATTTCTGTTGCAGTTCTGTTCACAAAAATGAGGACAAACTCTTCCGCAAATTCCCGGAAAAGGATTGTGCTCGTAAATTATATTTACGGCTTTTTCAAATTTTTTATCCCCCGAAAGACGAATAAATTCACGAACATCAGTTCCGGCGGGACAATTATTTGAGCACGGCGCTTCTTTGGTAACATATTCGGGAGTAAGAACTCTCCAGTTTCCGGTTTTGTTCAAAGTCATCGGTTGAAACCAGTATGGATTTCTTTCGAGGTTATCTTTTCTTGAACTATCGAAAAGTTTTGAAGCATCAATTTTAATACTTTCGGTTGTTGTGCTGTTCAACGATTTTAAAAGATATTTGTTCTGATTTTCAATTCCGACCACATTTTCAAAAGCTACAACGCTGGCTTCCGCATTTTTTTGCGGTTTTGTAGGAACATTATCGGCAACTACTTTTTGAGCAATGTCAATATCTCCATCTAACACACGCATAATTGCTCCAATCATTGCAGCGTTTACAATCGGCAATGACTTACTGCCGAGACCTTTATCGAGAGAGATTTTTGTTGCCGCGATTGTAAAAATACTGTCGGTTTTATCTTTGAAATTTTCAATACTTCTTTCAGTATTTAAAAGCACAGCACCGTTTTCACGAAGCCCGTCAAAGACCGGAACCATTTCAATTAATGATTCATCGAAAACAACAATTAAATGCGGATTGTAAACATTGCTGCGGTTTAGAATGTTTGTTTTTGAAACTCTAAGAAATGCCTGTATCGGGGCACCGGTGCGTTCAACTCCAAAAGCCGGAAATGATTGAACCTGGTAATCCCCAAGTTTACTGAATATTTTTGCAAGAATTTCAAATGCGGTTACCATACCTTGACCGCCTCTTGCGTGACCTCTTATTTCGAGCATAATTTAATTCTCCGTAATGTATAATTACAATAATCCGAACTATTTTTCTTATTCAGATTGGTCTTTTTTTTAGAATCAAGAACAAAAAACAAAATAGATAATAAGACTTAATGATACTTTTTTAAATTTTAAATTTAAGATTTTTTAGTCAAATTTTAAAGAGCAAAAAAACGTAAATTTTGCCGAAGAAATTCTAAAAAAACAATTTTGAAATTGTAAATCGAATTTGTAATTTGCTGCAATATTAAAATTTTTAATATATTATTTTTGTATAATAAACTGTTGTTTTATTATTAGTAATAATAATTAGAAACTAAAAAAATGATTATGTTTTACAACAAAAAGAAAAAGCTCAAAAACTTACGTTCACAATGGGGAAAGCCTATTACGAAGTTCAGAAATTTCGATTTGATTTCTACTTATTTGGAAAAGAAACAAAATGAATCTAATTCTAATTTGGTCGATTCAAAAACATGGGCGGACTTAAATTTTGATGCAATTTTCACGAAACTTGATAGAAACATTACCGGAATAGGCGAACAATATTTGTATTATCTTCTTCACAAATACGAGGATGATGATATTATTCTTGCTGAAAGAATTCGGTTAATTGAAAAATTGAAAACCGATCAAAAGCTGCGTGAAGATATTCAGCTAAAGCTTTCTCCTCTTAAAAGCAGGGATTCCTACTTTATTCCATATATTATTTTTGATGATAAATTACCGTTTACAAAATTTTACCGATTGTTTTACATTCTTGCGGTTTTGCCTATTTTATCAATTCCGCTGTTTTTTATTGCGCAGAAATATTTGTTTTTAACATTCGGACTTTGGCTAATAAACCTGATAATCAATAAAATATTTTCAAAAAAAACCGACAAATATTCTTCAGGCTTTTCCGCTTTAAATTCTTTAATTATAACTGCAAAGGCGATGACTAAAATTGATTCTAAAACAGAAATAGCTGATTTGGCTTATTTGAAAAGTGAAATTAAACTGCTGAAAAAACTTGGTAAAAAATTAGGCTATTTAGTAATAGATTCGAGCAAAATGAACGGACTTATCGCTGCAGTAACAGAATATTTTAATGTTTATATGCTTATGAATTTGATTACATATTTCCGCTCGGTAAATATTTTGCTGAAATATCAAAAGGAAATTCAAGAAGTTTATATAGCTGTTGCAAAATTGGATGCCTTCATTTCCGTTGCTTCATTTTTGGAAGAAACTGCAAATTACACAATTCCGATTTTTAATAATGAAAAAACAATCCGTTTTGAAAACCTTTCCCACCCGTTAATTGAAAATGCAATATCCAACACAATTGAAAATAAATTAGGGAAATCCGTTCTGATTACAGGATCAAATATGGCAGGGAAAACAACATTTATTAAAAACATTGGAGTAAATATTATACTTTCTCGCACTTTATCATTTTGTTCGGCAAAATATTTTAACACTCACAGATTCGTTGTAAAATCCGCAATTGAACGCCAAGAAGATTTGGAAGGTGGAAAAAGCTATTTTTTTGCTGAAGTTGACGAACTGAAACATTTTGTGCACATCTCGGAAGACAGCGGCAATTACTTGTTCTTAATAGACGAAATTTTTCGCGGAACAAACACATTAGAACGTCTTGCATCTTCAACCGCAGTGTTAAAATACCTTGATAAACACAACAAAGTATTCGTAACCACTCACGATATTGAACTTCAATATTTGCTTCAGAACAGATTTGAAATGTTTCATTTCAGCGAACAAGTTGAAAACGATAAATACTTTTTTAATTACAAAATTCAAAAAGGTCCGGCAAAATCAGGCAATGCAATAAAGCTGCTCGAAATTGAAAATTATCCGTCATCATTAACGAAAGAAGCGTTTTCAATAGTTGAAAAACTGATTGAGAATAATTATTTCGATAAAGAAAAGTTTAAACATTTTATTTAAATAGTGTTAATGCAGTAATTTTTTATGTTATTCCTACTCATAGTGTTGTCCAAAACAATTAAGTGCTATTGGATTAGCTATTAAATTGGACAGATTAGCCTAAGAAATCCTTTCCCCCGTAAATTATTTTTCAATGTGCAATAGAAATCTCTAAACATTCTCTAACCTCGGTGTTTATTGATGTAAGATACAGCGATTCGGGGTCAAAATTAAGATTACAAAAAACAACACGTTAAGAGTAT
>CAZXDS010000121.1:0-10613 GCA_964639525.1 uncultured Melioribacteraceae bacterium
CAATTCTCCAAGGAGTGCTGTTAATAAGAACGGGCGTGTACTAATTGTATGGGAAACTCAGTGGTATGCCGGCAATAATATCGCATATCAACTATTAGACAATAAAATTAATAAAATTGGTGTTAATATAGTAGTAAATAATCCCAAAGGTGTGCATTCCTACCACTCACCGGATTGTTTTATTAATAAAAACAATGAATTTTATATCTGCTGGTTTAGTAAAAACCCTTCTTACTACACTTATCAGTCGGATATAATCCTTAAAAAGTTTTTAGATTCCGATAACCCAGCACAAGAAAGTTTTATTGTTAATGAGGCGAACAATAAAAGAGATATTTATAACTTCTACCCGAGAATAGCATCTAACCCAAGTACAGATAATTTTGTTATTACATGGGAAAGCAACAAAAATGGTAATTTTGATATTTATGCTCAAATGTTTGATAAAAAAGGTTCTTTTATTGGCAGCAATTTTATTGTTAACGATGATCTTAATGGTGCTGAACAAAAATATCCGGTGGTTGCTATGGACAAAAATGATAATTTTGTTATAGCGTGGGAAGATTACAGGAATGGAAATTCTGACATTTATGCCCAAATTTTTCTTGCAAACGGCAATTCTTGGGGAAAGAATTTTCTTGTAAACAAAGACACATTAAAAGAACAATTTAAACCTTCTGTTAGTGTAAATGATAATGACATTCACTTTTCATGGACAACAAATCACGTGGGCGGAACAGGTTTTGATATATGGACAAATGCTTATAAATGGGATGAAATTTTAGATGTAAATAAAAAAAGTTCTATTGTAGATTTGTTTACAGTTAACATCTATCCAAATCCTTTCAATTCTGCCACAACAATAAAGTACTTTATTCCAAAAAACGGTTTAGTAGAAATTTTACTTTACAATTCTCTTGGTCAAAAATTAGAATTACTAGAGAATTCATTAAAAAACAGAGGTAGTTACAACCTCTATTTTTCTCCAAATAATTTAAGTAGTGGTATTTATTTTGTTGTTGTAAATTTTGAGCAGCAACAGATAGCAACTAAAAAAATCATTTATCTTAAATAAACTTGTGTGCCAATAAAACGAAAGACGACAAAAGAGCAATAAGAAACATCAAGGCATAAGTTGAGTTTTTAATGATTTTTTTACGTCTTAGTTGTTTTTGATAAGTAAACGTATCTTCACGGCTTCTTTGATAATCGCCGTCTTCAATACTCCAACTTTCATGTGGAAGAGAATTTTTCTTTTTCATACTCTATAATTTTTTCTTTAAATATAACCCTTTGATTACAAATTCAAAGTGATATGGAACAAAATTGACTTATTTAAGGTGCGAAATATAAGACTTCTTCAAAAAATAAACTATATTTTTTCAAAAGATTTTTGCTGTATCCAGCCGACTTTTCCATCCGGCAATTTTATTTCGTTCCAGCCCTGTAATTCATCTTCTATCCGAAATTTAACACCTTCATGAATTACAAACGCATCGCTGCTGCCTTTATCAGGTGAAACTTTAGCCGTTGTAACCTGCCTCAAAAGTATTCCGAATTTCTTTGAGTTTTCGTGGTTGATTGAGGAGATTAAAAATACTATCGAAAGAATAAGTATAGCTAATGCCGCCGAGCCGCCGAAAAATGTATATTGCTTTACCGAAGAACTTTTAGTAAAAAACCATCCCGCAACAAAAATCAGCATGATAAAATAAACTGCAAGGACAACCATCGCCCAACCCGAAGTCGGCAAAAAAGATAAAAACGAGTTCCACCATTTAACAATAAAAAGTTCAGGAACTTCTTTAATTTTATCCTTTGTGTGTACCCTTGCCACACTTAAATTATAAATTGCATCTTCGTTATCCGGCGAAAGTTTTAATGTTTTTTCGTAATAAAGAATGGATAATCCAAGTTTTCCGAGCCGGTAATAAGAATTACCAATATTAAAATAAAGTGCGGAACTTACATATCCTTCGTTCAATATTGAATTGTAATTTTTTAATGCTTCTTCATAATTTTCTTTTTGAAACGCAGCATTTCCTTTATTCATAATATCGTCCAGCCGCCCATTTCCGAAAATACTTGCGGCAAATAAGAAAAATATCAGACTGAAACCAAAAATTATATTAGACTTAATTTCTTTCATTTTTTACTATTCTTCCCGATTGAACTTTCCAAATTGACTATTAAAGTTACCGTTTCATCATAAAGATTTTGTGCCGTCTGTTCTTCTTCGCCTTTTTGAGCAAATCTTGCGAACTCACATTTATCCGCAATTGATTTTACTGTTTGCACTAAGTCGTCATTAACGTTTCTACCGGATAATTCCTCTAGAACTCTTTCGTGTGAAAACTCGGCTTTCTGCAAACTTAGTTTGTCTTCCAAATAACCGAAAAGTGCATTCGATAATTCTTCATAAAATTCAGTGACATTTTTTGAATCAAGTGCTTTTTTTGCGGATTTCAATTTAGATTTTGCAGCTTTTTCAGCTTTACGTGAACGCATTAAAACTACATTACCTGAAAGCCTATCCTGTCTTTTCTTAAAACCTACAGCAATTATTAAAATAACCAATGGGAAAATTATTGCAGACCAAAACCAAGACGGAATTGTTGTCAACTGCGTTTTCTTTTCCAATTCAAAATTTGATGTTTTTATAAATCGAATATCCTTGTTCAATAATTTAATATCTTCTTTTGAATATCCAACAACCGAAGATATTTCCGTGCTTTTACCTTGGGACACATCAATGTGAAACGGTTGAGTTTTTTTTGTAATATATTTTCTCAGCAGCGGATTAAAATAACTAAATTCAACGCCGGGAATTGTTTTCTTCCCTGGAATTCTCGGGACAAACAAATATTCTATTTTCTTTGTTCCTTTTATTACTGATTGCCGCGTAATGTTTTCAGAAGTTTTCGGTTCGTATTTCTCAAAACCCGCAGGTAATTTTACTTGAGGAATATCAACTAATTTAATGTTGCCCGTACCGTTTACTGAAATATCCAACGTAACTGATTCATTTGTTTGAACTTTTGATTTATCCAACGAAGCACGGATATCAAAATTGCCAACCGCACCGGAAAATGATTTTGGTTTTCCTGCTTCGGGCAAAGGCAAAACATTTATAACAACTGAATTTGACTTTGCATTGTAATTAACCGTTTGTGTTTGCCCGAAAAAAGAATCGTTAAAAAAATCATCGAACATACCGTTTGTTGATCTTCTTCGTTTTCTTGTGTGAACAGGGATTGTCAATTCGAATGAAGTAACTTTTAGTTTACCTGATTTTGTTGGGAACAATGCAACTTTTTTAATAACTGCGGCGCTGTAACGCTGTCCGTTATACATTTCTGTTTGTAGATTAATTGTGTTTGATGTTCCAAGTTCCTCCGCCCAAAAACCTTGATATGACGGCAGTTTACTTATTTGCGGCGAGGAAATATTCAGTCGTGTATAAAGTTTATAAGTAACTGTTATTTGTTCGCCGTAATATGCTTGTCTCTTATCTGCAAATGCACGAATAAAAACATTCTTTGCAATATCATTATTGGACGAACTTTTGGAATTATTTTTATTATTTGCAGCGGTGTTTCCTTTTACAACTTTAATTTTTATCGGCTTAGTCTGATATTGTTTTCCATCGTATTCCAATTGAGCTGAACCTATAACAAAACTTCCCATTGCTTTAGGCTGAACTATGTATGAATAGGAAATTGAACCGGACATTTGCCCATTGATTATTTGTATGCTTGATGATTGATTTGGACCTCCAAGAATAATAAAATTACGGAATACGGGACCGCGAAAATTTTTCACTTGATTAACATTAGCCCCATCCATTTTAAAATAGACTTGGAACCGCTCGTTTTGCCCGACAGTTGATTTATCTACTGTTGCATTAAAACTTTGTGCAAACGCACTTGATGCAAACACGAGTAAAAATAATATTTTCAAATAAATGTTTTTTTTCATTGATATTTATTCTATTGAAACCTTAATCAATTTTATAATTTACAAACCTAATGAATTCTAAAATATTTTAGTCTTGATTGGTGCCATACAAAAAAGCTACATCTAATAATTTTAATATCTTTACCAATCTTTTTCTTTTTTAACAACCTTCCCTTTTTTCTTTTTTAATTTTTTCTGAAGCTTTTTCTCATTATTTTTTAGAGCATTAAGAATCCGCTGAGCTTCAGCTTTTGAAATTTGGTTCTTTTGCTTAGGCTGTTGTTGTTTTTGCCGGTCTTGTTTTTGTTTGTCATTCTTATTCCGGTTTTGCTTTTGGTCTTGTTCATTTTTCTTTTTCTGATCATTCTTTTTATTTTGATCTTGTTTATTTTTTTTCTGTTTATCTTTATTCTTCTTTTTGTCTTTATCGTTTTTATTTTTGTTCTTTTTTTTATCTTTATTCTGTTTCATCTGTTTTAGAGCATACGATAAATTGTACTTAGTTTCCAAATCCTTAGGGTTTAATTTTAATGATTGAATATATGAACCGATACTCTCTTTAAATTTTTTCTTTTTAAGTAAAGAATTTCCAATATTATGATAACTTTTTGATTGAAGTAATTTATCCTTTGTTAGAGCCAGAGAATTTTGATATGCTTTTATGGCATCATCATATCTTCCTTGTTTGTAAAGTGCATCTCCAAGATTAAAAAAAGAATTGAAATTTTCCGCATCCTTTTCTTCAGCTTTTTTAAATTTTACTTCAGCATCTGAATACTTTCCCTGCTTATATAAATCTACTCCGTCATTAACTAACGAACGAGTACTTTGTGCAAAAGCATTTTCAGAAATGGTCATCATCATAATAGCAGCAATGATTGTACTGAACAAATATGTATTATATTTTTTTAATTTCATTGACATAAATATTTTATTTAGTTCTGTTAAGCTTCATGAACAAATTTGATTTTCTTTCAGTAACAAAAAATTCAACTAATAGTAAAAACAATCCTACTGCAATAAAATAATAAAACCTGTCTTCGTAATCAGTAACTTTGGTTGTTCCAAATTCACTTTTCTCAATTTTACCAAGATCATTATAAATTTTCTCCAATTCATCATCATTGTTCGAGCCGTGATAATATTTACCATTACCTTCTGCAGCAATTTCCTGCAAAGTTGCTACATCCAACTTTGTTAAAACCACCTGTCCATATCTATCTTTTTTGTAGCCGGTCTTCACTCCCGAAGCGTTGAACAAAGGAATTGGAACTCCTGCCGCCGAACCCAAACCGATTGTGTAAATAGCAACACCTTTATCAACCGCATCTTTAATGCTTTTTTTTATGTTCCCTTCGTGATCTTCTCCATCAGTTATAATAATAATTGCTTTTTTTGTTTTACTATTTTCTTTGAATGATGAAAGTGCCATATTAATTGCAGAAGCAATTGCAGTTCCTTGCTGAGGAACGGAATTTGTGCTTACTGCATCAAGCATCATCGAAGCTGCACCGTAATCGGTTGTTAACGGTATTTGCACATAAGCTTGTCCGGCAAAAAGCATTAACCCAATTCTATCACCGCGAAGTTTTCTAATCAGATTTGCAATATCATGTTTTGCCTTTTCAAGCCTGCTCGGTTTAATATCCTGTGCCGTCATACTAAGCGAAACATCTAACAATATATATACATCAATGCCCACTTGTTTTACTTCTTCAATTTTTGTTCCAATCTGCGGATTTGCAATCCCCACTACAAGAAATAAATATGCCAATGCAATCAAAAGAAATTTCAACCATGGTTTTAGTTTACTCTTCATTGGGAAAAGAATTTCGTGCATTTTTTCGTCGGCAAATTCCGCGAGTGCTTTCTTCCTCTGTTTTCGAGTGTACCAGAAAAATACTACCATAATCGGTATCAGATACAACGCATATAAATATTCGCTATGTGCAAAACGAAGCATTAACTATTTTCCTTTATAAAATATTTCATATATCTAATCTAAAATTACTATTGCAATTCCTCAACAGTGTTAAAATCACTATCGGATAAAAATGTTTTTCATTGTCAATTATCAATTCTGCATTGTCCATTGTATTTTACGGTAATTTTCTTAAATAAGTTCGCGATAATCCAAACTCCAGCAAAAGCAATAATATTCCCAAGCCTGCCCAATTGTAAAAAAGTTCGGTTGCATTTCTGTATGAAGTAACTTCAATTCTTGTTTTTTCCAGCTTGTCAATGTGTTTGTAAATTTCTTTTAACTTTTGTGTACTTGTAGCACGAAAATACTTGCCATCAGTAATTGAAGCAATCTGCTGCAAAGTTCCTTCGTCAATATCAACCGGAACCATTTGGTAACGTTTCCCAAAAGGAGTTTGAACCGGATATGGAGCTTCCCCTTTTGTTCCTACACCGACAGTATAAATTCTAATTCCAAACTGTTTGGCAATTTGGGCTGCGGTTATCGGGTCAACTTCACCGCGATTGTTTACGCCATCCGTTAATAATATCATCACTTTACTTTTGGCTTTGCTATCCTTTAATCTGTTAACACCATTTGCAATTGCATTCCCAATTGCCGTTCCGTCTTCAATCATTCCGCTTTTAACTTCTTTTAACAATCCCGTTAAAACCGAATAATCAATTGTTAGCGGGCATTGTGTAAAACTTTCACCGGCAAAAATTACAAGTCCTATTTTATCAGATTTTCTTCCGGCAATAAATTCCTTGATAACTTTTTTAGCCGCTTCTAATCTATTTGGCTTCAAATCTTCGGCAAGCATACTTCCGGAAATATCAAGAAGCATTGCAACATCAATTCCTTCAGTATATACATTTTCACCTGATGCGAAGCTCTGCGGACGTGCAAGGGCAACAATTAGCAAACCGATTCCGAGCATCCTCAGAATCATTGGAAAATGAACAATTCGTTCACGCAAAGTCGGTTTCAATTTATTAAAAATACTTAAAGTTGAAAATATTAAAGCCGGATTTTTTTTCTTATAATTTTTCCAATACCAAAAAATCATTAACGGAATTAATAGTAACAAATACAGCAAATACGGATATGCAAAAGTTACATCATTAAACATCAGAACTCTCCGTAACTTTACTAATCAATTCATTTGATTTTGTATCACGAACAATTTTGTAAGCCTGATTCATCATTTCTTCATTTACCGAAGGCATTGGTTTGAACTTGGCAAATTTAACAAGATCGGCATTTTCAAAAAACGAGCGAGTTTCATCGAAAATATTTGCAACCTCTTTCTTTGCCGATAAATTTTCCAATACTTCCGACGAAGGCATTTCAAGAGCGTTAAATAAAAATCTTTCACCAAAATATTTACGTATTATGCTTGTTATGTTGCTGTGGTATGCTTTAATTTTTCCTTGTTGCCAAAGCTTTGCATTTTCCAATTTGTCCAATTCTTCAAGTGCAATTTTGTAGGGC
The DNA here is from genome assembly GCA_964639525.1 of uncultured Melioribacteraceae bacterium. Classification (GTDB taxonomy): domain Bacteria; phylum Bacteroidota; class Ignavibacteria; order Ignavibacteriales; family Melioribacteraceae; genus CAZXDS01. The sequence continues at coordinate 7,415 of CAZXDS010000121.1, forward strand.
GGAATTTTAATAACCACTTTTTGAACGCCTTGCGGTGTATGTTTCTTTTTGTAATATCTGTAACCGAAATATCCACCCGCAGCCAACAATAAAATTATTAATAAAATAATTGAAATAAGAAGCCAATCCAACGGTATTTTAATCGGTGATTTCACATCGCGTATATCGGACTTCGGGTCAATATCCATAGTATGAACAATAATATCCACAGGATTTACGGTTAGCGGATAAATCTTATTATCATTTATAAATTTATATTGAAGCGTATATGATGGAATTGTAACTGCGGCGGAATCATATCCAGCGAAAATAAATCTGTACATCTCTGAAACTTTTCCGTTCAACTCATTTTTTATAACAGGAAGTTGTTTGATGTATTCTAAATTTTTTACACTGTCCTGAATTGCAGGCAAAACAACTTCAACATTTTTATCGAATGAAAGTTTTAACTGATATTCAATATAGTCGCCAACTGTATATTCCGTAGTATCAGTCGTGGCAAAAACTTTAACAGGCTTGTCTTGTGCAAAAGTGAAACCTGTGATAAAAATTAACGAAAGAAGTATTTCGAGCAGAAAAGTTCTCAAAATCTTTTTTCCCTCAATTTGAAAAAATTAACAAGCGGCTTAATGTATGATTCTCCTGTCGTAATTTTAATGGAATCAATACGACTTGAGAGAAAAACAGATTTTCGCTTTTCGGTAATTTCATCTAAAATTTTCAAATATTCTTCGCGTACTTTTTGATTGCTTGTGTCAACAAATCTTATCTGTCCTGTTTCAGCATCTCTAAATTCAATCAACCCAGATTTCGGGATATTCATTTCACGCGGGTCTTCAAGAACTACGCTAATCAAGTCGTGCTTTTTGCCTACAATGCGTATAATTTTTTCATAATTTTCGGCAATAAAATCCGAAAGCAAAAATGTAATGCTTTTCTTTTTAATTGTGTGATTGAAATATTCCAAAGCGCCTTTTAGGTCGGTTTCATTTCCCTGCGGTTCAAACGAAAGTACTTCTCTAATTATTCTTAAAACGTGGCTTCTTCCTTTTTTGGGCGGAACAAATTTTTCAATTTGATCGGTGAACAAAATCAAACCGACTTTGTCGTTGTTCTTCATTGCAGAAAAAGCAAGCACGGCACTCAGTTCCGCAGCAATTTGCTGTTTTGTCTTGTCTTTACTGCCAAAGATAAGTGAGCCGCTCATATCCACTAAAAGAATTACGGTAAGTTCTCTCTCTTCTTCAAAAACCTTTACAAAAGGATGATTAAACCGTGCAGTAACATTCCAGTCAATTGTACGAATGTCATCACCGGGCTGATACTCACGAACCTCGGCAAATTCCATCCCACGACCTTTGAACACAGAATGGTACTCACCGGAAAAAACATCGTTTACAACACCGCGAGTTTTAATTTCAATTTGTCTAACTTGTTTTAGTAATTCTTTTGTTAACATAAAATTTTAGTAAACTGATTCACAGTTCTAATTTTTAATTTCTATTTTCTATTTTTCGACTAAGGTACTTCAATTTTGTTTAGTATTTCCTGAATAATCGTTTCCGAAGTAATTTCTTCGGCTTCTGCTTCGTATGTAACGGCTATTCTGTGTCGAAGCACGTCCATACAAATACCGCGAACATCTTCAGGAATTACATAACCGCGACGTTTAATAAACGCCATTGCCCTTGCGCCAAGTGCAAGATTTATTGTTGCTCTCGGCGAACCGCCGTAACTGATTAAATCAGCCAAACTATCCAAACCAAAGTCTTTCGGGTTCCTTGAAGCAAAAACTATGTCCAAAATGTAGCGTTCAATTTTTTCATCCATGTAAATTTCGTTTACCATTTTGCGGGCATTTAAAATTGCTTCTTTAGAAATCACCGGCTGAATCTTACCAAAACTGCCGCCGACATTCGCCTGCATAATTTTCAATTCATCTTCTCTATTCGGGTATGTAATTTTAACTTTCAGCATAAATCTATCAACCTGTGCTTCGGGAAGCGGATAAGTTCCTTCCTGCTCAATCGGGTTTTGAGTTGCAAGCACAAGGAAAGGTTCATCAAGTTTAAATGTTTCTTCGCCGATTGTAATTTGGCGTTCCTGCATTGCTTCAAGCAAAGCACTTTGCACTTTTGCAGGTGCTCGGTTAATTTCGTCTGCAAGAATAAAATTTGAGAATATCGGACCTTTTTTAATTGAAAATGATTCTTGTTTTTGGCTGTATATCATTGTGCCGAGCAAATCGGCAGGAAGTAAATCGGGCGTAAATTGTATTCGCTGAAAATCTGCGTGCATCGAATCGGCTAATGATTTTATTGCGAGTGTTTTTGCAAGTCCCGGAACACCTTCCAATAAAATATGACCGTTACCGAGCAGACCGATAACAAGTCTTTCCACCATTTCCTTTTGCCCGACAATTACTTTGTGAATTTCATTAAGCAGAATATCTACAAATTCACTTTCGCGTTTAATTTTTTCGTTTAGTTCTGTTATTTCCAATTTCTTCCTCTTGTTTTGATTCAAAAATTCAATGGTTTTTAACAATAGTGCTAAAAAAAAGTTTCACTTTGTATGAAATAATTACAGCATTTCCTTATTCTGCTTACGCATTTATTTTATCACAACATAAATCATTGTTTTTTTGTAAAGAAATCAAAAAATAATTATTTGTAAATTTACACATATTGAGAATATCGAATAATGATTAACGATTTTTGATTTCAGATGTTCTTAAAAATGGATAATCGGTAACTGTAACCGTAAACGGATTTGTAAATCGTTTTTACGGTTTACCGAAATATAATATTGTAACTATCCGTCCGATACCGAATGTTTTTAAACATGGAAAATCAGCAAAGAAAATAATTTGTGAATATAAAATTTCCCATTATCAATTATCCATTATTCATTATCAACTGCGGTTTACCGCGTTATGTATAAACGGATGTTGTTTATATTGTTTGAATAACATTTATTGTTGAGCATCTTGGATTTAAGCAAAAACGAATGATGCCTTTCATAAGAATATCTACCAATAAAAAAAGCTGATTCGGTTTTCGTAATCAGCCTTTTAATTTTTAACTATTTAATAACTGAATATATAATTATTTCAAAAGAATCATCTTTTTACTCGAAGTAAAATTATTTTCCAAACCGGAACGAACCGTTAGTCTGTAAATATAAACTCCCGCTGCAA
>CAZXDS010000122.1:0-10523 GCA_964639525.1 uncultured Melioribacteraceae bacterium
TTTGTAAATGAAGGCTGCGATGTGGCAATTTGTTCGAGCAATACTGAAAATCTTGCAATTGCAGAAAAAAAACTATTTGATAAAACCGGCAAACACGTATTTACCGTAAAATGTGATTTGAACAGTAAAGATGAAATTTTAGAAACGGTTGAAAAATTAAATAAGCAGTTTGGAATTATTGATATATTAATCAATAATTGCGGCGGACCTGCTCCGGGAATTTTTGAGGAACTTACGGAGCAAGATTGGGAGCATGCTTTCCGGCAGGTTCTAATGAGCGCGGTTAGATTTTCAAAATTGTTACTTCCCGGAATGAAAACGAACAAATGGGGAAGAATAATAAATATGACGTCTCTTTCGGTTAAACAACCTGTTGATAATTTAATGCTTTCAAATTCTTTACGCAGCGGTTTAATCGGCTGGGCAAAAACATTGAGTAACGAAATCGGGCAGTACAATATCACAGTTAATAACATTGCTCCGGGTTATACGCAAACAGAAAGATTAGAAGAGTTGGCAAATATTAGGGCTGAAAAAGCCGGAAAAACCTCTGAAACAATATTAAATGAAATGGGAGCAGGTGTTCCTATGAAGCGATTGGCTTCACCCGATGAAACTGCTGCGTTAATAACTTTTATTGCATCGGAGCAAGCCGGATATATTACGGGAGCAACAATTCCGATTGACGGCGGAGCGATTAAATCGTTGTTTTGATACAACTTTTTTTTGAAAATGTTTGATTATAACTGATTATACTGCAATTAAATAAAAACTATCCAAATAAACAATGATAAAAGAAATTGATTTAACAATTCAGCCGCAGCAAATTAAGAATTATTCGATTCTAAAACTTAAAGCTTCTAAAAAATTACGAATTAATATTAATGAAATTACTGCTGTTAAGATTATTCGCAGCTCAATTGATGCCAGAAAAAAGCCTGTTTACAGATTAAAATTAATTTGTTTTATCAATGAAAATATTGCAGAAGATAATTTCAAATTAAACTTTACTAAAATTGATAAAAACAAAACGGTAATTATTGTCGGGAGTGGTCCTGCCGGATTATTTGCAGCGATACAACTTCTGGAATTGGGAATAAAACCGGTTATTTTGGAAAGGGGCAAAGATGTTCAATCACGTCGTTTCGATTTGAAAAACATTCAGCAAAACAGTTTAGTCAACCCCAATTCAAATTATTGTTTCGGTGAAGGAGGAGCAGGAACTTATAGTGACGGCAAACTTTATACGCGTTCAGTAAAAAGAGGAAACGTAAAGCGTATTCTTGATATTTTAATTCTTCACGGTGCACAAAAAGAAATTGCTATTGATTCCCACCCGCACATTGGCTCGAATATTTTACCCAAAGTAATTGAAAATATAAGAAATACAATTCTGGATAATGGTGGTGAAATTCATTTTGAATCGAAAGTTACTGATTTTCTTGTACAAGATTTAAAAATGAAAGGTGTGGTTGTTAATGAAAGTAAAGAGTATTTCGGGAACGCGGTAATTCTATCCACCGGACATTCAGCCCGTGATATTTATTATTTGCTGAAAAAAAACAATGCTGCCATAGAGGCAAAATCTTTTGCAATGGGTGTGCGAATTGAACATCCCCAATTATTGATTGACCAAATTCAGTATCACACTAAAACACGAAATGAAAATTTGCCGGCTTCTTTTTATAATTTGGCTTGCCAGGTTGAAAACAGGGGAGTTTACTCTTTTTGCATGTGTCCGGGCGGACTAATTATTCCTGCATCAACTTCTTCGGACGAATTAGTTTTAAACGGAATGTCGCTATCGAGCAGAAATTCAAGATTTGCAAATTCCGGTCTTGTGGTTGAAATTAATGAAAGGGATTGGGACAAACATAAGAACCATGGAGTTTTTGCGGGTTTGGAATATCAAAAAGAAATTGAACATTTGGCATTTGCGGCAGGCGGAAAAACACAGACTGCACCTGCACAGCGAATTACTGATTTTACAAAGGGCAGGATTTCAACCTCTTTACCGGAGAGTTCGTATATTCCGGGCACAGTCAGTTCTCCGCTTCACGAAATTATTCCGAAAAATATTTCTGAAAGACTACAAAAGGGATTGCTACAATTTGGCAAAAGAATGAAAGGTTATTACACTGAGGAAGCACAAATACTCGCCGCAGAAACAAGAACAAGCTCACCAATTAGGGTTTTGCGGGACAAAGAGACCTTGATGAGTGTTAATGTAAAAGGACTTTTTCCGGCAGGTGAAGGCGCCGGTTATGCAGGCGGAATAGTTTCTGCTGCAATTGACGGACAACGCTGTGCAGAAGCTGTGAATGAAAATATTGATGTCTTGTCGTAAAATTCTGAAATGTTTGCCTTACTTTTCAATTTTACCGATAGATACATAATTTAAATTAGTTTGCGGATTTTACCGCCTACATCCTCTCCCGTCAAAGCCGGACAGGCTTTTAAGAGATGACAGAGGTGAGTTTTTAATTCAATCAAAATCCGATATCTCAGATTCTGTGAAAAACCAATTTGTATTTGATATAACAAATTTTATTCGTCTCTATTTCAATAAAATACACTTTTTTACCTTAGAAAAACGAGTTGTTTTTAATTGATACAAATATATTCCGCTTGGCAAATTTGCAGTATCAAATTGTACTTCATATTTCCCCGGCGATTGTTTTTCATTTACAAGTACAGCCACTTCTCTCCCGAGTATGTCGAAAACTTTTAATGTTACTTCTTGAGACAGACTCGATTGATTGATATCTTGAGTCTGTGCAGAAATACTATACTGAATTCTTGTTGATGGATTGAATGGATTGGGATAGTTTTGATAAAGTTTGAATTCTTGAGGAATATTAATATTTTCTTCAACAGCAGTAACAGTAGAATCAATTATGGTGTAGGTTCTCCATCCATCCTGTGTATAAAGAATATATTTATCAAATAATCCATAAGCTTCGTTAGCTGAAGTAAAACTAAAATAATCCAAGTTGACGGAAAGCGTGTCCCAGTAATTCCCTCCATTTTGTGTGATGTACAAAGTAGAACCGGTTGTTAGCCAAATACTATCTTTAGAAAATATAAAAGCATCCGAAATTCCCCATTTAAAATCTTGTTCATTTCCTAAACGATTCCATGATAATCCGCCATCGGAAGATTTAAGCAGAAAGCCTTCCGCAACAACATTTGGGTACGAAGCAGTTAGGATTATATTGTTATCGTCAATCATTGCTGCTTTTTCGGGGTTGCCGCTGCCGACAAAAAAATTGATTGGCAGTTTATTCCAATTCCTACCATAATTATTGGTTTTGTAAATTGTAAAAGCACTTACTGCAACACCAACCGAATCATTTGCGAATGAGAAATCCAATACGGCATTGTTCAAATTTGAATCTATTGATGCTTCGTTCCAACTTTCACCGCTGTTGTTTGTGTAATAAATAATTGATTCGTCCGAAGATGAGCCTTCTTCTTGACTTCCAATAAATCCGTTTTGTCCATTTATAAAGTAAAGGGAATAAAGACCGGACATATTAAAAGTATAATTATTTGTCCAAGTGCTTCCGCCATCAGTAGATTTGAATATACTTTTATCGCCAATTATCCAGCCGCTAGTTTCTGATGTAAATAAAATTTTATGTAAATTTTCGCTCGTGTTAAGATTAATATGCTGCCAATATTGACCGCCGTTATTTGTAATTGCAATGCTGTTATTTCCCTTAACAAGAGCACCGAAATCATTGTTGAAGAAAAATAATTTTGATGCTTTTGAATGATGATTTTCTTGAGCATAAGTATTGCATAACAGCAATAGTAACAAATAGATAAATAAATTTTTCATCTTTCCTCCACTTAATTTAATCGGGATAATTGTTTAAGATTACATTATGTTTATAAATTTAGCTGTTAATGATTTGTTCTTAATCATTACTCCTTCCTTAATACGGCGAACATCAATAAATTTGATTGGATGAATTTTGTTTTTCTATCAAAAATCTATTAAATAAAATAGTAACTATATTATAATTAAAAATTAAAATATATGCAAAATTTAAATTGTTTTCATATTAAATATTGAGTTATTCATTGAATTACTTTTTATTCAATTTCTTATTATATCCTTTTTTTTCATATGGCTGCAACTCTTCAGTATATAGTTCTTCTAATTCTTTTATCTCCTTTTTAAAATCTATTTCCTCATCTTTTTTTTCTTTTGCTTCTGCTATGATTTTATACTCAAACGCTTCCTCTCCAAGGTTGTTCCAATCGTTTTGTAATTTTTCATTAGGATGATTCCCAAATTTTAATTGGGCTTTTTGGCGATTCCATATAGCTTTCAAATCCATACTGCTGCCAATTAGTATCTTCCCGTTCATTTTGTTCTCTATTTGAAAAACACCTTTTTTCGTTTTATGCAACTTATATTCTTGTTTCATTTCTTTATGTGTTCTCACAGTTCCCTCATGATATTTATTATAATTTTCTGTTTAAGCCAATATGATGATTAACGGATTACAAAATTAATTGAATGGAAAAAATTAGATTGTTTAAGTTTTTGAATTAAATTATTAAAACTTCTGTGGAGGTGTTACTTAGTTTTGTAACCCAATTTCTGTACAAATAATTTTGCACGCGATACGTCTTTTTCAGATTCAAAAGATAACCTAAATGTCCCGCCGGTTCCTTCGCGAATTTTCAGTAACTCAATATCCTTTATGTTTATTCCGTTTTGAAACAGAGTAGTTGAAATTTTGCTAACAACGCCGGGCTCATCTTTCACAAATACAAATAAATCGAATAACGGATTTAAGAAACCTTTATTATTCTTAGGTATTTCATCACGGCGTAATCGTGCTTGTTCAAATTTTTTGGCAACTTTTTCAAGATTTGATTTGCCAACCATTATTTTAATTGAGTGCAATTCATCAATGTAATTGTCAATTGCTGAAATGATTTTTCCCTTGTTGGAATTAATAACGGATTGCCAAATACTAAAATCGCTTGATGCTATTCTTGTCATATCTCTAAATCCGCCAGCAGCATAATCAAGAAAATTTATTTTTCCTTCCTTTTTTGAAGCAAAGTTTAGAAGTGAAATTGAGAGTAACTGTGGAAGGTGGCTAACTGCTGCAACAATTTCATCGTGAACAATCGGGTCCAATATTCTAATATGGGAGCCAAGCGAATGAATAACTTGCAAAAGCAAATGCGCTTCAGGATGTTTGCGAATTGTATCTGAAATAATGTAAACAGAATTTTCAAAAAGCAAAGAATCGGAATTCTGGTAGCCGCCGTATTCTTTCCCTGTCATTGGATGCCCGCCAATATAAGTCCCTTCGCAATTTAGAGAGTCCCATTTTTTTTGCACAACGGATTTAACGCCGCAAACATCAGTAACAATCATTTCATCGTGCAAATGCGGTGCAATGTTTTCGAGAGTGTAAAGTGTTAGGTCAACAGGCAGACAGATAAATATCAAGTCTGCACTAAACACTTCGTCTATCCCGCTTAGAGCTACATCAATGACTCCATCTGCTATTGCAGAGTCGAGCACTTCTTTTTTGTCAAAAGCAGAAATCTCAAATTTCTTATTCGAGTTACTCGAAATCTCGGTTTGGCGTAACGCTTTTGCAATTGATCCGCCAATCAATCCAAGTCCGATAATTACAATGCGTTCAATCATGTGTGTTAAAAACTCCGCCCAATAGCAGAGGCAATTAGTTTTAATTCTTCCATCAATGTTGAAAATTGCTCAGGCAGCAAAGCTTGTGGTCCATCGGACAATGCTTTCTCAGGTTCATTATGAATTTCAATCATCAGTCCGTCAGCTCCGGCAGCAACTGCGGCTCTTGCCATTGGCGGAACTTTGTCGCGTAAACCAACTGCGTGTGAGGGGTCCGCAAAAACCGGAAGGTGACTTTTCTCGTGAACCACCGGAATTGCCGAAAGGTCAAATGTATTTCTTGTGTATGTTTCAAAAGTTCGTATTCCGCGTTCACAAAGAAAAACATTTTTATTTCCATTGGACAAAATATATTCGGCGGACATTAACCACTCTTCTATGGTTGCCGATAACCCTCTTTTGAGCATTACCGGTTTATTCACTTTGCCAACTTCTTTTAATAAAGCAAAATTCTGCATATTCCTTGCGCCGAGTTGAATAATATCAGCGTATTTGCAAACTTCATCAATTTGATTAATTTGCAAAACTTCGGTTATTACGTGGAGACCATATGCATCAGCGGCTTTTCTAATCAATTTCAATCCGTCAATTCCAAGTCCTTGGAACGAATATGGAGAAGACCGGGGTTTGAACGCACCGCCTCGTAGAATTTTCACACCTGCTTCAGCAACTATTTTAGCGAGATGAAATATTTGTTTTTCGCTTTCGATGGCACATGGACCGGCAATCATCGAAATTTTATTTCCGCCAATAACAGTATCTTTTAACACAATTGTTGAATTGTCTTCCTTAAAACTCCGGCTTGCCAATTTGAAAGGGGCGGTAATTCTGTAAACGTCAGCAACGCCATCTAAAATTTTTATTTTACGCGTATCAAAGTTAGGTTTAACTCCAATAGCTCCGATTATTGTTCGTTGTTCGCCGTCAGACCTGTGTATCTTAAATCCCTCGTCTTCAAGTCGTAAAACGATGTTTTTTATTTCATGTTCAGTAGCATGTTTGCTAATTACAATTACCAATTTATTCTCCGTTCAAATTTAATCGTGAAATTTCTTTTCTCCTGCTTTAACGGCAAAATTCAAATGGTCTTCCTTTGTAGGAATTGCACATGAATATGCAGAACTATAAGAGCAGTAAGGATTGTATGCTTTGTTAAAATCAATTGTGTAAACAAAATTAGAATCATTATTCAATTCAAAGTTCAGATATCTGCCGACACCGTAAGTTTCTTTGTTTGTGGTTTCATCAGTGAACCAAATACCGTAATAATTATTGCCGTTACCGGTTTCGCTTTTATAAACATTTAGTTTTCGCATTTTATTTTGATAGTTAAAATTTAAGTAACCAAATCTTACGGTTTGTCTTGCTTCTCCTTTTGTGCCGTATATAGTCAAAGTATCTGTCGAGATATAAGCATGAAATTTGCTATGAAAAATAAAAGTCGTGTCAACATCAAAATATTTTAACGGATGAAATTCAACTTTCTTTTTGTAGTTAAAAGGGGAATTATCAGCAAATTCCATTAACGAATCTTGATGTGCTCTTTCACTTTGGATAGATTCAATATATTTTTCTATTTTCGGGGAATATGATTTACCACATGAAATAGAAAATAATATTATCAGTAATAATATTATTGATAATTTAAGTTTGTAAGAGATTGTCATTTTATTAATTTTAGATAATAATAAAAGAAAGTTAAAAAAAATTAAGACTACTTATTATCTTTAACTTTCTTTTTTAGTTCGTTTAATTTATTTAATGCTTCAATCGGCGTAATTGAATCAATTGAAATATCATTTATTTCATTTCGCAAATCATCGGTTTTAATATCGAACAATTCAATTTGATAATCATCACGTTTAATCTTAGAGGTTCTTGCTTTTTTAACTTCAACAGGAGTAAGCTCTTTGTCTTCGAGATTAAAAAGAATTTCTTTTGCTCTATTTGTAACATACTTTGGTAATCCCGCCATTTGAGCGACTTGAATCCCGTAACTGTGATCAGCTCCGCCTGAAGAAACTTTATGAAGAAAAATCACCTTGTCGTTAATTTCCCGTACCTCAACTTTAAAATTTTTAATTCTTTGAAATAAGTTAGACATTTCATTTAATTCGTGATAGTGTGTTGCAAACAAGGTTTTGGCGGCAACGGTTCTGCTTTCGTGAAGATATTCCGTAATTGCCCATGCGATTGAAATTCCATCAAACGTACTTGTTCCCCTGCCAATTTCATCAAGAAGTACTAAACTTTTATTCGTAGCATTATTTAAAATATTTGCTGCTTCCTGCATTTCTACAAGGAAAGTTGATTCTCCCGCAGAGATATTATCGCTTGCACCAACGCGAGTATAAATCTTGTCAACAATTCCAATTTTAGCTTCTTTTGCAGGAACAAATGAACCGATTTGTGCCAGCATAACAATCAAACCAATTTGTCTTAAATATACGGATTTGCCAGCCATGTTAGGTCCGGTTAAAATAATAATTTGATTTTCGGAGTTAGACAGCAAACAATTATTGCCGGCAAACTTTTCTCCGGCTGGAAGTATCCGTTCAACAACAGGATGCCTTCCGTCCGTGATATCAATTACGTCTGTTTCATTAATTTCCGGCTTGATGTAATGATATTCCTCCGCACAGGCTGCAAAAGAAATATAACAATCAAGCATTGCAATTAGTCGAGCGTTGGCTTGTATTGTAAGAGTTTCGGCGGCAATACTCTTTCTAATATCATCAAATATTTTATATTCAAGTTCTGCAATTTTCTCTTCGGCATTTAATATTTTGTCTTCATATTCTTTCAACGCCGGAGTAATATATCGTTCGCTGTTTACAAGTGTTTGCTTGCGTTCGTAATATTCGGGTACTTTATTTTTGTGAGTATTGCTAATTTCGATGTAATAGCCAAATACTTTGTTGTAGCTTACTTTTAATGAAGGAATTTTTGCTTTCTCTCTTTCGGATCGCTGTAAATTGGCAATCCAATTTTTTGCATTTCCTGAAATATCACGAATTTCATCCAAATTTTTATTAAACCCTGAACGAATAATTCCGCCGTCATTTAAGTTAATTGGTGGAGAATCAATTATTGCCAATTCAATTTTTTCAACGAGGTTTTCTAATTCTTCGAGTCGGTTATTTAATTTAGCAATAACTTCATTATTCGATAAATCAAGCAATTGTTTTAGCAATGGAATTTTTTTAAGTGAAGTTTTTATTAAAACAACTTCGCGCGGATTAGCTCTTCCGGTGCACACTTTGGAAATCAATCTTTCCAAGTCGCCAATTTCTTTCAATTCCGAAGCAAGATTCTCCCTAAGGGTTTGATTGATTGTAAATTCTGCAATTGCACTTTGCCGCTGTAATATAGGTTCAATTTTAATCAGCGGTGCGGAAACCCATTGTTTTAACAGTCTTCCACCCATAGCAGTATTTGTTTTATCCAATATTGAAATTAATGAGCCTTCTCTGTTGCCGTCCTGCATTGTATTTGAAATTTCAAGATTTCTTTTTGTAGCATAATCAAGAAGCATATAATCAGAAGGATTATAAATAGAAATTTTATTTAAATGCGAAAGATTTTGTTTTTGAGTCTCTTTTAAGTAACTGAGAATGGCACCAGCCGCAATAATCCCAAACTGTAATTTCTCAATTCCAAAACCTTTTAATGTTTTAGTCTTAAATTGATTAAGTAAAAGATCAATAGCATAATCACGCTGAAATATCCACTCGTCAATTCTTGTAATTCTACTGTTAGGACTAAACTTAGTAATAATCGGTTCAAGAATGTCCTTCTGATTTTTAGAAATAATTATTTCCGTAGCATTGATTAAGCTAAATTGATTTTGAAGTTGTGATTGGAGGACTTCATAAGTATAAAATTCGCCGGTTGAAATATCTGCAAATGAAATTCCCACGTGTTCATCACGCAGAAAAATAGAAGCGAGGTAGTTGTTTTTTTTATAATCGAGCAGTTTATCCGAAAATGCCACACCGGGAGTAACAACCTCTACAACTTCACGTTTTACAATACCTTTAGCAAATTTAGGGTTTTCAACCTGTTCGCAAATTGCAACTCTGTAGCCGGCTTTTACAAGTTTCGGTAAATAAGTGTCAATTGCATGATGCGGAAAACCGGCAAGGGGAACAGCTCCGGCTTTTCCATTTGAACGTTTAGTTAAAGTTATACCGAGTACCTTGGACGCAGTTTTGGCATCGTCAAGAAAAGTTTCAAAAAAATCACCGACCCGAAAAAGCACAATTGTGTCGGGATAATCGTTTTTTACTTTGTTGTATTGCGTCATTAAAGGTGTAACTGACATAAGCTAAAATATTATGATTAAAACTATAAAGTTAAGAAAAATATAATTGATAATTGATAATTGGGAATTGACAATTGGTTTTGAAAAAGGATTCTGTTTGTATTTTTAGAAGATGTAAGAAAAATTAAGTTGAAGAACTTTTATCTCATGCACATTTGCAAAAGGATTCTCCGTATCGGTTGCGTAATTCTCATTAATTAGAGATTTTGACTTATAAAGAATTTCTATCTTCAAAGGTATTCCTAATATCTTACTGCGTGATAAAGATATAGCAAAGAAAATGCCGAGTTTGGAATCATCATTATGAAAAATTTTTCCGGTTGTTAATCCGGTTTTCTCCCTTCTGAATTTGTCGAATGTTACAGCGATTCGGGGTCAAAATTAAGATTACAAAAAACAACACGTTAAGAGTATATAAAAAAATATTTCGGCAAAGACCGAATCCGGCTTTCGACTGATTTTCCGATTAAATTTGCCATATTTCTGTAACACAGATTATTAATCTGTGTTACA
>CAZXDS010000123.1:0-3846 GCA_964639525.1 uncultured Melioribacteraceae bacterium
GAACCTTTTACTTTTGAAATGATTAGGTGTAGCTAAATGTATAACTCAATATTTTTTAATTCGCATATATTCATTATCGTTTCTGATAATATGATCGTGAAATTTTGATTGCCAACCGAATTCATAACCCAAACGATGTGCATGTTTTGAAACGGCGGATTTATATCCACCGATAATTGATGAAATGGTATTTTTCCCCTGATTTTGGAATCGTTGTTGTCCAATTGTTTTTTGTGTTATATCATTTGTTTTTATGGTTGTGTTCGTTGTATTCGTTGTATTCGTAGAGACAACGCATGCGTTGTCTCTACAATTATTATCATTATCACGCCCATCATTATTTTTTAAAATCAAAATACCGTGAATATGATTTGGCATTATCACAAATGAATTTAATTCAACATTGTTTGCATGATTTGTAATTTCGTTCCATACTACATTGGCAATAATTCCAATATTTGATAAATCCATTTTATCGTTTATTATTTTCCCGAAAAATGAATTTCTGTTTTTTGTAACAATTGTAATAAAATATTTGCCCGTCCAACCGTAATCCCAATTCTGTAAACGTGTAGATTCAACGCGATATTTATTTTTATATAGTGACATAAACCAATATTTTGTTCTTAGTTTTAAATCATCAATTATAAATTTATTTCACAAAATCAAATTTATATTAATAACACAATATTATTCTACAAAATATTCTTAACTCGGCACACCTTTTTCAAATCGCAATATTTACAAACTAACTTTTCTCTATCTTCGTGAATTGAAAGGTTGAACTCACCGGCTGCAATTGCACCAACATACTCTTTAATAAATGATAAAACATCATTAACCAATTTTTTATTTTCTTCAATCGTTTCTTCTACCGTGTGCTTGCGGCGGATTAAATTAATAGTCTTTTTACCAAACTCATTCTGCGAATATTTCAACGAATAAATTTCCATCCCGAGCGGTTCATATTGTTTGCCGACATACTGCATCAGCAATTTCTGCATTGCAAATAAATAAACCGGAAGCTGCAATTGAAGTCCTCTGTGAAGATCGTTGACCGGTATTTTTTTACCGCTCAATTTATAATCAATAATCGAAACGGCATTATCTGTTTCATTCAAATCCACTCTGTCAATTTTCCCACGTAGCAGCACATTGTCAATTTTTAACGGGTTTTCTGTAGATAATAATTCATCATTTTCATCATTAACAAAACGCCCGAAACTGACTTCAAAAAACGCAGGCTTGTTCGAATTGTTTTCTCTTTCTTCTTCAAGAAATTTATAAAGAATGGATTTCTTCCGGTCGCCGTTCAATCCGAATATTTTCTCCTTTTCAAAAAATGAAATCGGAGAACTAAATCCTGCATCTTCTATTTTTTGTTTTGCAATAGCAAAGATTATTTTTATTGCTTTACTAAAATCATCAGCAACAGTAAAGTTTTGTTCTCTCATAGAAGTGTAAAACTCAAACAATATTGAATGCAAAACGCTTCCCATTTCAATCGCTTCAATTTCTTCTGTGGGTTCCTCAATAAGATTAAGTTTTAAAACTCGCTCTGCAAAATACTTAAACGGACATTTGGCAAAAGTTTCCAACTGTGAAATTGAGTATTCACGTCCACCGTATTGTTCCAAATTATTTTTAGCTTCATTACTAAGCTGATAATTTTTTTCTCTTTCAGGAAAATCATCCGAAGTTAGTATCCCGTTATAAATAGATTGCCTAAACGGAAAATTAGTTCTCATATTTTCAGTAACGATTGCTTTCTCATATTTTGCTGATCGCGACTGTAATATTTTATTTAAACTTTTTAATTTTCTATCATTATTTTTACTAAATGCTTCTCCGAACTCTTTAAGAACTTCTTCGTTATTGTAAATGCCGTATTCGTAATCTTTTTCTGTTTTAACATCAAATAGAAAAAGATTCAGCAAATCTTTTAAAAATGATGATTTTACGAGTTCCTTTCTGTTATCAGTTTTTGCAAACGTTAAATACAAACCCTGTTCCCAACTGCACAGAGCTTGATAAAACCGGTACCGCTGTTCAAGCAGATAGCTTTTTTCTTTTTTAATCATAAATGCTTTTGAGTAGAATATTTCTGGCGAATATCGTGTCGGGAACTCGCCGTCGTTCATTCCTGAAATAAAAAGATAATCAAAATTAAGTCCGCGTAGCTCATCAAGCGTTGTAACTTGTACTCCGTAATTTGATTTTTCCTTCACATTATATCTTGCCCATCCAACCGCAGTGCGAATCTGTTCCAAATAAAATTTCAGATTGTACTTACTATCCGCGCCCTTTTCCTGCTCAAGTAAACTGAATATTTCATCCAAAGTTTCAATTAAAACCGATAGGCTTTTTATACTTTCTTCTTCCTTATCAAGACTATTTATTAGAACGCGTTCATTGATTTTTAATTTTTCAATCAAGTGTAGAAATTCATTTTTAAATTCGGCAATTGTAATACTTTTACTAAACGGTGCGAGTAAATGTGAAATAGCAGAGATATTATTTTGAGCCAATTGCAATTTCTCAATTTTACTATTGGGAAAATCAGACTTGCTTCGTTTAGCATTTTTAATAGCTTCCTTGAGGCGATATTGCCAATTGTTTTCACCAACAACAATCTTTAGTTCTTTCGAAATTGCAGAAAGGTTAGTAACATCAATTCCTTCAATTTTAATAAAGCCGCTGTGAAGTGAACGCATCAAGTTTTTATAATAAAAATCATTTTCCAAAATTTCCAAAAAATTTATTAACGCAACAACAGGGGACGAATTGTTGAGAACCAATCTGTCCGAAAGATTAAAAGGGATTGCATAATTAGTAAAAATATCACGAACCAAAAATGAATAATGCTCAATTAAATTAAAGACAACCGCAATTTTCCCCGGTGCAACTTCCTTTTCAATTATCAAATTTTTAATTTCTTTGGCAATCAATTCAATTTCCTTTTCTCGTGTTGCTGCTTCAATAATTACGGCATCACCGTTTGGTTTTAACGGCAGAGTCTTTTTTTTGGAAAACAAATTGTGTTTTATTTCTCTCTTAAATTCGGTCTCAATTTCATTGAAGGAACTTTTCTGTTCTCTAAATCCTTTGAATAGAAGTCTTCCGAAACACTCATCAAGATGCGAAAACAAGTTTAAATTTGTACTGTCATAATCAAAATTAATAAATAATAAAACATCCTCAATTGATGCAATTCTATCCAACAAATTAATTTCCGGCAAAGTAAATTCATCAAAACCACTTATGGAGATTGTTTTAACATCGGGAAAAAGCAGTCTGAAATTCTGCACGAACAAATTATCGTCAGTATTCAGCAGTTTAGAATAAATATCCCCGATTTCATAAGCACTCAAAGCATTACATTTTTGTAAATAAATCGAATATATATTGGCAATATCTTTATTTTTTTTCTGTTCACCTTCTTTTAACGAAGAAATTTCCTTAGTTAAAGTTGCAGGCTGAACACCTCTTTTTTTGTACTCGGAAAAAACACTTTTCAATTTATCAAGCGTACCGGAAGGTATTGATTCTCCATAGTTAGTGAAATAAGTCAAATCAGTTTCCGCAGCACTTTGCGCAATCATCACTGTGGAGGCTGCTTCACTTAAATGAACAAATGACAAACTCTGCCGCAATATTTGTGTGCTTAGCGTACTAAGCGTTTCAATATTTATTTTTGTAGTTGCTTGGTTAGGAGATTTTGTTATAATTTCTTTTTTAAGTTTGCGAAGTTTTCTGTTTGTAGGAACAACAAGCAGAAGTTCATCCAATTTTCCGTTTTGAATAATTTTTTCAATAGATTCGGATAAATTAAAAGACTCAATATTG
>CAZXDS010000123.1:3946-10363 GCA_964639525.1 uncultured Melioribacteraceae bacterium
TTTTGAATAATTTTTTCAATAGATTCGGATAAATTAAAAGACTCAATATTGGTTTTAGATAAAATCATTTTTGAAGAATTAGATTTCTGTACGACTTTCTTATTTGCCGGAAAGAGTCTAATTTTAACATCTCAACAACATTATTGAACCTCTTTTTCGCATCTTCCATATCATCAAATACCAATGTTTCAAGCTCCATATAAAGACCAAGATTTTTTACAGTATCGAGATGGATGCGGGTGTTATTAAAAAGAAATAATTCCCTTGCCTTTTCAACAACACACTCCGTAGTTAAAATATCACACAAATATTTTTCTATATTTTTACCTTCAATGAATAAAAGTTCATAATTACTCCATCTGTCATTGCCTGATTCATCACGATTATATTTTATCAATTGAAAGGAACCGTTTTGTTCACGTAGTTTAAGCAAACCCTTGCCGTACTTGAAGTATGTGTCCTTCTGATTTAATATCCCTTTATTCTCAGCTTTATTCTCAATCAAAATATTTTTAATTTTATCAAATGAATCTATCGGCAGTTTAATCTCAAGATTTGTAGCCATTGTAATCCTTTATTTTTTTTTAATAACATGAATAATAAAGAAAATTGAATTCATTTTCATTTAAGAATTACATTAAAAGTTGTTGAAATATTCTTTAACAGGTTTAAGTTCATAAGAATATTAGAGCATAATTTATTAGCTCCAACAGTAACGGCTGATTCAGTTTTACAAATCAGCCTTTACAATTTTAATTATTGGATAATTTATTATTTGAGTGGTAGCATTTTTTTGCTTTGCACAAAGTCCCTTGTTTTAAGACAATGAATATACAAACCCGATGCAAGTTGACTCGCATCGAATGCAGCTTCATAACTTCCAATACTCTGTTTTTGATTTACAAGTGTTGCCACTTCTCTGTCGAGTATGTCGTAAATTTTTAACGTTACAAATCCTTCCTTTGGTATTTTATTGTGGTGCTTGGGTTAAATGCCTGCCCGCCGGAATTGTTAAGCTAAATTTGTATTTATTTACTTGATAATATTTTTGTTTGGTTGGGTTGTTAGCAGTTTTTTAGGCGAAGATTCGGGTAGTTTTGTGTTAAGCTAAACTGTTTTACTTCTATTGTGCCTTGAAAGTTCTGCTCTACCGGATTACCAAACTTACCAAGCATAGAACCTTCGGCGTATATTTTTGAAAATCCATAACCGCCGTTTATGTTGTCGCTTACTACAAGCCTTAATTTTACCGTTCTGTTTCCGGCACCTTCCGTGTTAATTTCGTACACCGGATTATCATAATTATTCAAACTGTTCATTGTGTACGTAATATCGTCATAAGCTCCTAATTACATTAGCAGAAATTATGGGAATGTATGCTATTGTTTGAGATTGAGTATCATTGCTTAATAAATCAATTGTTCACAGAACTCTTTGAGGAAAGCCGATTCTACAATTATAAGCAAAAACATTAAATAAAAATTTAATTTTAGTTTCTTTTGTAAACTATTGTTTTGTTTTCTAATTTGGGCATAAAATGTGTTTATAAACTATCAAATGGAGTAAATACAATGAAAAATAATTTAAAGTTTAAAGCAATATTTCTTTTTCTGTTCTGTGGAATTTTTCTATCAGGGAATATGTTAGCGCAGAAAAAAGCTTTGAAATACAAGGACATTTTTACTATCAGCGGAAAATTATTTAAACAAATGCCTTCTGTTCACGGTTGGCTTGATGACAATAATTATTTTGAAACACGAACTGATTCTGTTAGCGGAGATAAATTACTAATTGCCGTTAATGTTTTAACAGGAAATGAAAACACATTCATTAATTATTCTTCGTGGAAAAAAGAACTCCCCAAAGGATTTGATATTCAAAGGAATGCCGGTTCATCAAAAGATAAAACAAAATACATTTTTGAAAAGAAAAATGACTTGTATTTTTTGGATATTAAAGAAGGAGATTTCAAACGAGTAACAAATGACAGTACGGAAAAGCATAATCCGCAACTTTCTCCAAACGGAGAATTTATTGCCTATACAAGCGGTCATAATTTGTATGTTGCCGATATTGAAAACGGAACTGTTAAACAACTTACAAGCGACGGATCGGATGTAATATACAACGGCTGGGCTTCGTGGGTTTACATGGAAGAAATACTCGAACGCTCTTCACATTACGCCGCTTTCCGGTGGTCTCCCGATAGTAAAAATATTGCTTATTTACGTTTTGATGATTCTCTTGTTCCAAAATTTCCTTTATATCATGAAGAAGGATTACATGGTTATGTTGAGTGGGAACGTTACCCGAAAGTCGGTGACCCGAATCCGAAAGTTAAACTCGGTGTTGCAAATATTAAATCGGGTAAAACTGTTTGGGCAGATTTGGACTATTCCAAAGACCAATATATTGCCTGGACTTTCTGGACTGTTGACGGAAAACAGTTATTCTTTCAAGTGTTGAATAGAGATCAAAATGATTTAATTATTTATTCGTTAAAACCCGATGAAGGTATAAAGAAAATTGTTTATGAAGAAAAACAAAAAACTTGGGTAGAATTTTTCCAGGATTTAACTTTCTTAAAAGATGGAAGCGGATTCATTCTTCGTTCGGATAAAGACGGATGGCGAAATCTTTATTTGTACGACATGAAAGGGAAACTTAAAAACAGAATCACAAAACTTGATTGGCAAGTTGACAAAATTAAATTGGCAGATGTGAAAAACAGTAAAATATATTTTCAGGGAACAGGTAAAAACAGCACGGAATCACATTTGTTTGTTGTAAATTTGAATGGTTCCAATTTGAAACAACTTACCAAACAAGCGGGAACACACAGAACTACGCTTTCACCGGAAGGTAAATATTTTATTGATAAATATGACAGTTACAAATCACCTGTAAAGTTGGCAATCCTTGACGGAAACGGTAATTTGGTTAAACAACTGGGAGACAGCAAAACGCCGGAAATGGATAATTATAATTTTGGTGAAGTTAAAATGTTTACTATTCCGACTGACGATGGATTTAATTTGCCGATAAAAGAATTTTTACCGCCGAACTTTAACGAATCAAAAAAATATCCTGTAATATTTTCAGTTTACGGCGGACCGGGAATTAAAACCGTGCGAAATTCTTTTGCACGATTTTTATATTCATATTATTTGGCAGAACAAGGGATAATATATGTGCAAGTTGATCAGCGGTGTTCGGGGCATTACGGTAAAAAAGGAATGAATTATATGTATCGCAGTCTCGGTAAATGGGCGATGAATGATTTTATTACGGCTTCAAAGTGGGCAAAAAATTTGCCTTTTGTTGATACTACTAAAATTGCAATAACAGGCGGAAGCTATGGAGGCTACGTTACCGCAATGGCAATGACTTTCGGTTCGGATTATTTTAATTACGGAATTGCACAATACTCGGTAACAGATTGGAGGTTGTACGATGACATTTACACCGAGCGATATATGGATTTGCCGAAAGATAATCCGGAAGGTTACAAATTCGGCTCCGTTATGACACACGTTGACAAGTACAAAGGGTTAATGCTAATTACTCATGGAACAATTGATAACAATGTTCATATGCAAAATACTTTGCAGCTTGTAAATAAACTTGAAAACGCAAATAAAGATTTTCAGATGATGCTTTATCCCGGGGAGAGGCATGGATTTAGGTTTCCAAAAGTTTTGCATTCGCTAAGGAACAATACCAAATTTTGGTTTAATAATTTACTGAATAGAAAATTTGACGCTGAGAAAGATTGATATTTAAGGCTGAGTTCTAATTATGACTAAATCAATTTGTAGTTACTATATTGCAAAATTTAAAACAAAAATAGAGTAAGATAAAATATATGGTTCAAATACCGAATGAGTTTATTAGACTGTGTAAAGTTGAAGAACTAAAAGAGAAACAAGGAAAAAGATTTACGGTAAATGATATTGAAGTTGCTATTTTTAATGTTGACGGAAATATATATGCACTTCAAAATTTATGTCCGCATCAGCATGCCCCGATAATTTACGATGGTTTCATTGAGGATTGTAAGGTGGTTTGTCCTGCTCACGGTTGGGAGTTTAACTTAAAAGATGGAAAATTAAACAATAATAGGAAAGGACTCGACTCATACAAAGTAATTGTAAATGAAGGGAATGTTTATGTTAAAGTAACCGATAATAAATTTAATTGGTGAAAATGTCCTTATCAAAAGAAATGGTTGCTGCCAAAGCTAAGGAAATCGGTTTTGATTTAGTGGGTTTTTCCGAAGCTGCAATTTTAATGGAAAACACTGCAATGTTTAAAAATTGGCTGAATAGCGGTTACAACGCCGATATGGCATATATGGAATAAAATTAATGAACCTTAAAAAACAATTTAGTGAAATAAGAAATTTAATTGACAAAGCAAAAGAAAATGCTTTTCGTTCAGCTAACACCGAGTTAATAAACCTTTACTTGAGTATTGGGAAATATATTAGTAAAAGAATTAATAAATCAGAGTGGGGAAAAGCAGTAGTGGATAACCGAGTATATTAAACAAACAGAACCCGGCTTAAAAGGATTTTCATCACCAAATTTATGGAGAATGAAACAGTTTTACGAAACATATTGTGGGAATGAAAGACTCTCGCTGTTGGTGAGAGAAATTTCTTGGACTAATAATATGATAATAATTTCGAAATCTCAAACAGAAAAAGAGAGAGAATTTTACATTCGGCTGGCTATTCGGGAAAGGTTATCGAAAAGGGAACTTGAACGACAAATTGACAGTGTGCTCTTTGAAAGAGCTATGCTTTCTAATAAAAAACTCTCACCGGTGGTGAGAGGAATACACCCAACAGCAAACGAAGTATTTAAAGATAATTACGTTTTAGATTTTTTAGCACTGCCTCAAACATT
Source organism: uncultured Melioribacteraceae bacterium (assembly GCA_964639525.1). Taxonomy (GTDB): domain Bacteria; phylum Bacteroidota; class Ignavibacteria; order Ignavibacteriales; family Melioribacteraceae; genus CAZXDS01. Next base: position 8,857 of record CAZXDS010000123.1, read on the forward strand.
TTCCGAAAAGAACTTACGAAAAGCAATTATTGAAAACCTTAAATGTTTTATACTTGAATTCGGGAAAGATTTCTCTTTTGTAGGTGAAGAATATAGAATACAAGTGGGACAAAAAGATTTTTACATTGATCTATTATTTTTCCATCGTGAACTACAATGTTTGGTTGCAATTGATTTAAAAATCACAGACTTTAAACCTGAATATTTGGGCAAAATGGAATTCTATCTTGAAGCATTAGATAGAGACGTAAAAAAGAAACATGAAAAGCCAAGTGTTGGAATTATATTGTGTAAAAATAAAGATACAAAAGTAGTTGAATATGCATTAAATAGAAGCATGTCCCCCACTTTGGTTTCAAAATATCAGACAAAATTATTTGATAAAAAATTACTTAAAAATAAATTAGATGAATTTTTCAAATTAGCAGAAGTAAATGAAAATTGAAATGGAACTGAGCACAATTTTTAAACAATACGGTAAATTGAGAGGCGAAAGAAAAGCTTTGAATTCTTACGAAGTTATGGTGAAAGACAATCAAGTTTATGTTAAAGTAACCGATAATAAATTTAATTGGTGAAAATGTCCTTATCAAAAGAAATGGTTACTGCCAAAGCTAAGGAAATCGGTTTTGATTTGGTGGGTTTTTCCGAAGCTGCAATTTTAATGGAAAACACTGCAATACTTAAAAATTGGCTGAATAGCGGTTACAACGCCGGTATGGAATATATGGAAAGAAATATTGAAAAACGTGAAAACGTAAAAAATATTTTTCCAAATGCTCAATCTGTAATTTCACTCGGACTAAATTACTACACTTCAAATATACACACCAACAAAAAAAGTTTTGGTAAAATTTCACGTTACGGCTGGGGAACCGATTACCATTTTATAATTTGGGAAATGTTAGACAAGTTAATTGTCGAACTGCAGAAAATTGATTCTACATTTGAAGCAAAAAGTTATGTTGATACGGGACCTGTTATGGATAAAACATGGGCAGTCCGTTCGGGATTGGGCTGGATAGGAAAGCACTCAAATGTAATAAATAAAAACTATGGCAGTTGGTTTTTTATTGCCGAAATAATAAACAATTTCTCTTTCCCTGCTGATATTCCGTCTTATGATTATTGCGGAAGCTGCACAAAGTGCATTGATGCGTGTCCGACAAACGCAATTGTTAATGAAAGAGAAGTTGACGCAAACAAATGTATTTCCTATTTAACTATTGAAAACAAAGGAGAAATCCCAACTGAATTTGAAGGCAAATTTGAAAATTGGTTATTCGGCTGCGATATTTGTCAGGATGTTTGCCCGTGGAATATAAAATTTGCTGAAGAAACAAATATTACTGAATTTAAACCAAAGCTCGGCACAGAATTAAATCTTACTGAAATAACGGAAATGACAAATTCACAATTCAAAAGTAAATTTAGAAATAGTCCTGTTAAAAGGTCAAAACTTAAAGGGTTAAAAAGAAATGCTGAGTTCTTACTAAAACAATAAAAC
>CAZXDS010000124.1:0-10324 GCA_964639525.1 uncultured Melioribacteraceae bacterium
TTAAATAATAAATATAAGAAAAACTTTTGATGTTGAGGTAATGGAATAGTAGTGAGAAAAGGAAAAATTATCTGCAAAAATTCAGGGCAGTGTTTGGGGATTTTTGAAAATGGATATTCCATTCTTCTTCAAAACCAATTACCATACATTTTTCCAAATCTCCATAGTTTATGTCTAAATTGAGTATAGTCTCTAATTCAGTAGTTTTTTTTAACAGTTCAGCTTTTAAAAATTTCCTTTTCCTTTCAGATGTTTTAAGATAATCGGGGAGATTTCCGTGATATTTTCCAATTAAAATTGAACCGTGTTGCAGTACCGAATTTTCTAATTTTCGCTGTGCACTTCCAATCAACTTTTTTCCATCAAATTTAACTTCACTTTTGGCAGTACTTGCAAAACACAATGTTCCTGAAGGTTTCTTCAGAAGGGCAGGGAAGTTTGGCTGCTGATTTTCAAGTTCTAATTTCTGTTTCAGTGATGGCGCATATTTTATTAGTCCTTTTATTAATGAAAGAGAAATTTTAGCATAAATCTCTTGCGGAGTTAAATTTATTGATAATGGAATTGCGGCGGAATAAGTTAACTCTTCTGCATGAAGTATTGCTCGGCCTCCTGTCGGACGCTTTACAACATCAATATTATCTTTACTTGTTTTTGTGATATCAATTTCAATTTCATTTTGATTGGCACCGAGTGAAATGCAATAGGGTTTCCATTTATAAAATCTAAGAAAAACTTCATTGTTGGAAAGATTTCGGGCAATGGATAAATCAATATCCATATTTTCCTTGCCGGTAAAAATGCCGCTTTTAATTAACTTCCATTTCACTTGCGAATTATTCCGCGTGAACTGTTTGCAATAAAATTGACAATATTTTTGACTAATGGATGTGTAGGATAAATTTCAATTAGTTTTTTCGTTGCCTGAGAAAAGTTAAGTCCGGAACTATAGATTGTGTTGTAAGCATCTTTCAAAATTACAATATCCTCATTAGAAAAACCCCGTCTTCTCAAACCGATAAGATTTAATCCTGAAAATCTTAGCGGTTCATTAGCAGCAATGATGTAGGGAGGGATGTCTTTAATAATTCTAAATCCGCCGCCAATCATTGAATGCTGCCCGACTTTTGAAAACTGGTGCACAGGCGTTAGTCCGCCAATAATAACATAATCGCCCAATTCAACGTGTCCGCCGAGAGTTACAAGATTTGCCAAAATACAATTATCACCAACAATACAGTCGTGTCCAATATGTGTATAAGCCATCAGCAAACAATTACTGCCAACCTTGGAAAATCCGGTTTCGTTGGTGCCGCGATTCAATGTTGCATATTCTCGTATTGTTGTATTATCACCGATGTACAAAAAAGTTTTTTCGCCGGCATATTTCAAATCCTGAGGGGCATTTGAAATTGACGCAGCTTGATGAATAACAACATTATTGCCGATACGTGCACCATCGTATATTACAACATTTGGTCCGATGCTGCAATTATTGCCTATTTCAACATCATTGTGGATAATTGCAAAGGCATCAATATTAACATTTTTACCTATTTTTGCTTTTGAACTAACTATGGCAGTAGGGTTTATTTTTTCTGTCATCAATAACTATTCCTTTGTTTCTTTATCAACAACTGCTGCCATCAATTCAGCTTCGGCAACAAGGACATTATCTACAAAAGCTTTTGTTTTTATAACAATAATATTTCTTTTTTTACTTGATAGAATTGCTTCCATCACAAGTTGATCGCCGGGAACTACAGGTTTACGAAACTTCGCATTTTTGATCTGCATAAAGAAAACCAATTTTGATTCAGGATTTTCAACGGAATTAAGCATCAAAATTCCACCGGTTTGTGCCATTGCTTCAACGATAAGAACACCAGGCATTACAGGTTGTCCTGGGAAATGGCCTTGGAAAAAAGGTTCGTTGGCTGTAACTGATTTAATTCCCACAACTTTTTTGTCCAATTCCAACTCGGTTATTTTATCAACAAGTAGAAAAGGGTAGCGGTGCGGAAGAATTTTTTGAATTGCGTTTACGTCAAGAACAACACCCGCTTTTTTTACGTGCTGATATTTTTTTACTAATTTTTTTTGCTGATATAATTTTCTTACAACTTTAGCAAATTCCACATTTGCTTTGTGTCCCGGTCGAGCAGCAAGAATTTGTGCTTTTATTGGTGCTCCAATAAGAGCAAGGTCGCCCATCATATCTAATAATTTATGTCTTACAGGTTCATTTCTAAACCGCAATTTATTTTCATTTAAAAATCCGCTTTTCCCAATTTCAATATTTTCAGTAAGTCCTAACTTTTTAGAAATTTTTGCAATATCATCTTCAGGTAATTCATGATCTACAATCACAACTGCGTTTTCCAAATTTCCGCCCTGAATTAAACCTTGTTCAATTAGCGGTTCAACTTCACTTAAAAAACAAAAAGTTCTTGCCGGAGCAAATTCTTCAACAAATTCCTCAATATCAAATAAACCTGTGTGTTGGCTACCGAGAGCAGGATTTTGGTAATCTACCATTACAGTCAATCTGTATTTATCCAAAGGGAGAGCAACAATATCAACTTGCTCTTCTTCATTGTGATAAGTTACGGTATCGTCAAAGATTAAATAATCCTTTGGCTCGGTTTGCTTAACAAAGCCAGCTTGCTGTAATTTTTCAACATAGGGCATTGCACTACCATCGCCAATTGGCGGTTCAATTCCGTTCATTTCAACAATTATGTTATCTATTTGAAGACCAACAATTGCTGCAAGGACGTGTTCGACAGTGTGAACTTTTACGTCGCCGATTCCAAGCGTAGTTCCGCGGGAAACATCAACAACATACTCTGCAAGTGCAGGTATTTCAGGATTTCCGCCTAAATCGGTTCTTATAAATTTAATGCCGGAATTAACCTCTGCAGGCTTAAATATCATTTTGGAATTAGTTCCGGTGTGCAAACCTTGTCCCGATAGTGAGATTGAGTTTGCTATTGTTCTTTGCATTTCGAGCATTTATTTTTCCTGAGTTTTATCTTCTAATTTTTTTGAAAGGACCTCTAATTTATTTTCCAATTCTTTAATTCTTTTGGAATAGTTCGGTAAGTTCCTAATATGAGCTTCTAACCTTAAACTGGTTCTCATCTCTTTTGCGGGATAACCAAAATAACGTCCGTTACTCGGCAATGATTTAGGAACACCGGATTGAGCACCTATGAGTACATTATCGCCGATGTCAATGTGATCTGCTAAACCGACTTGCCCGGCAAGTATGCAATTATTTCCGACAGTAGAACTACCGGAAATTCCGGTTTGCGAAGAAATTGCAGTGTCAGAACCGATTTGTACATTGTGAGCGATTTGGACGAGATTGTCAATTTTTGTTCTGCTTTTGATTATGGTAGAACCGAGTGCAGCCCTATCGATAGTAGTGTTTGCGCCAATTTCAACATTGTTTTCAATAACAACATTTCCAATTTGAGGAATTTTAATATACTTATGTTCATCATTGTTTAAATACCCAAATCCATCAGAACCAATAACAACACCGGCATGAAGAATAACCTCATTGCCAAGCACACAATTTTCTCTAATGGTAATATTTGGAAACAACAAACAATCCGAACCTATTTTAACGTTGTTAAGTAATACAGTATTGTGCAATATTCTTGTGTTACTACCAACTTCGCATCCGTCTGAAATCACAACATTTTTACCTATGGAAACATTGTTGCCGAGTTTTGCAGTATCAGAAACAAAAGAAGATTCATCAATACCGTTTAAAACTTGTTCGTATGCAAAGTATGTTTTAATAATTTTTTGGAAAGCAAAATTCGGCTGCCGAACTTCAATAAATGTGATATCACTACGTAATTTTTCAATTTTATCATTGATTAAAATTACGGAAGCGCCTGTAGAATTTAGAAATTTTTCGAAAGAAGAAGAATAAAGAAAAGTAATATCTCCCTTTTTAGCATCTTCAATTTTGGCAACATTTGTAAAAACTAAATTTTCATCCCCAAAAACTTTTCCGCCTACAAGCTCGGCAGCTTCTTTTACAGTTATATTCATTTTATACTATTTTAATTTGTCCAGCACATCATTGGTGATATCGTATTCCTCTTTAGCATAAAGAAAAATTATATCACCACTTCTATCAAAAACAAAGTCCAAATCTTTTTCTTCTGCAACTTCTTTAATTACGTTGAATACTTTGTTTTCAATAGGTTTCATTAAATCTTTTTGTTTTTTGAAAAGCTCGCCGTTAACTCCGAATTTATTATTTCTGTAATCCGAAATTTCTTTTTCCAAATTATCTATTTCTTTTTGAAGTTCTGTTTTTTTTACACTGCTCAAAATAAGTTTTTTATCCTCAAAATCTTTCTTTTTTGATTTTAAGGTACTTTCTTTTTTTGTTAATTCAGATTTCCATTCTTGAATGGATGCATCAAGTAGCTTTTGAGCGTCTTGAGTATCCGGTATTTGTTCCATTATGGTATTTGAATCAACATATCCGATTTTAAGTTGAGCAAATAAACCTTGTGAAGCAAAGGCTACAAGAAATACAATTGTTAATGCGAGCTTTTTCATTTTATTTATTCTCTTAATTATTTCATTGTTTTTAATAAATCAAGAACTTTGAAAGTCATATCATACTGTGGATCTGCATATAATAGAAGTACATCACCTGCTTTGTCAAAAATAAATTGCATATTTTGTTTTTTTGAAACTTTTTCAATTGCCTGATAAATTTTATCTCTAATTGGTTGCATCATTTCATCTTGTTTCTGTGCAAGTTCTCCTTGCTGTCCAAATTTATCCTGATTGAATTTCTGCATATATTGTTCTTGCTGAATTAAAGTTTGTTGCAATTGTTTCTGTTGGTCTGGTTTCATTGTTGCAGCTTGTTTTTGATAAGCAGCATATCCTGCTTGCAATGCTTGCTGCATACTATCAATTTGTGCCTTCCATGTTTTGCCAATCGCGGTTAAATCACTATTTGCTTTGATTGCCGGAGCATATTGGGCAAGAATAACTTGCGTATCAACATATCCGGTTTTTTGTTTTTGAGCAAATAAAGTTGCCGTTACTGCAAAGAAAAGTGCAATTATAGTTAATTTTTTCACGTGAACCTCTTGTTAAATTGATTGTTATTTTATTAAAGTTAAAATCCTTTACCAAATTGAAAATGGAAAACCCATGAAGGATCTTGTCCATCAACAATTTTTCTGTCAAATCCATAACCGAAATCAAAACCGATTAAACCAATCGGATTTATCAATAAACGAGCACCAACACCAACGGAACGTCGTAAATTAAATAAATCTGTTTTTGATATATTAAGATAAGTATTTCCTGCTTCAACAAAAGCTAAAACATAAATCGGCATTGGCTCCATCGTTAAAGCCGCCCTAATTTCAGCAGTATATTTAGCCATTACCCGTCCGCCTATAATGTCTCCGTTTGAGTTCCTTGGACCAACGCTCCTATCCTCATAACCACGTAATGGAGTAGTCGCAATTATTAATCCGTTACCGCCCATAAAGAAAAATTCAAAAGGCTGGATAATAGTACCGTCCGTTAATTCTTCAAGGTAGCCTAAATCCATACCAAGATAAAATGTTAACTTGTTAGATTTGAATAATCGGTTGTACCATTCGGTTTTTAAACCAAGTTTGTAATAATCTACATCTCCCGGCAGTAGCGGTCCGCCTGAAACATTTACATTTAATGAAATTTTTGAGCCCCTAGATGGAAATATGGGGTTGTCAATATCAGTTCTTGTTAAGGTTGTTCCAAGCGTGAACTGATTATTAGTTCCTTCGGTATAAAAATTACGTCCATCAATGATGTCATTATATTGATATTTAAAACTTCCTTGTATGTAAAAATAATTGTCAGGCCAAGTCAATCTTCTTCCTACGCGTACTGTTCCGCCCGATTGGCGGAGATCGTAAACATATCTTTGGCGAGTATCAAACACTTCAAACCCAAGAGAAGTAGGTGTATCCAAAAACCAAGGTTCAGTAAAGCCAACCGTAAATGTTCTATAAAAATTACCAACACCAAACTGCCAATTAAAGTTTAGAACTTGTCCACCGCCGAGTTTAAATGGATGTGCAATAGAAAAGTTAGTGAGAGTAACACCAACTGAACCACTCAAGCCAAACCCTCCGCTGTAACCAACCGAGGCATTTAAATAGTCGCTCGATTTTTCCTCAACAACGTAATTTATTGCGACAGTACTATCATTCATAGGTTGTGGTGTAACACCGCCCTGACCATATAATTTTTCAACATTAAAATATTTAAGGTTAGCAAGCTGCTGAATACTTCTTAATATTGCTTGCCTGCTGTAATAATCACCCGGGACAGTATATAACTCCCGCCGGATAACTTTACCCATTGTTTTATCATTGCCTGCAATATTTATTTTGCCAATTTTAAAACGATTGTTTTCCTGAATTTTAATAATTAAATCAATTGAATCAGAGGGCACAATTTTTTCTTCAGATTCAATACGAGAAGTAAGATAACCTTTATCCTGGTATAAAGATGAAATGTCAGTTTGGTCTTGGTTAAAATTTAAATTTTGGTTGAGCTTTTCAAAATCATAAATATCACCTTTTTGCAAGCCCAATTGCTGACTTAAAACAGTCGAAGAAAACAAGGAGTTTCCCTGCCAAATGATGTTTCGAATAATATATTGAGGACCTTCATACACACTGATAACAAGTTCAACTTCTGTTTTCTCTTTGTTATATAACAAAGTATCTCCGAGAATTTCAAAATCACGATATCCGTTTTTTCTGTAAAAATTAGTTATCGATTCTTTGTCCTTTTTTAAATCAGCTTCTTTAAAATCGGCACTTGACCAAAATTTCCACCACTTGGAAACACTCAATTCATTCATTTCATCAATAAGGTCATCATTACTGAATTTTTTATTTCCGATAAAGGAAATCTTTTTTATTGTAACTTCGTCCCCTTCGTCAATTTTATAAACCAATACAATCCTATCTTTTGCTTTTTTCACTACTCGCATCGGAATTTCAGGGTTGTATTCGTAATTAGTAGTTATTTCATCTGAATAATCTTCTTTGTTTTTCCAGGTAACTATAATTTCAGAATCAGTAGTATCTGCCGAAAGGAAAATATATTCCTTCGTGGTTATTTTAGCATTTAAATAACCTTCGTCATCATACAATTTTTTTATTTTAATTATCGAACGATAAATGTCTTGAGGCTTAAGAATATGTCCCTTATTAAAAGGGACTTCCTTTTTTATGTCATCTTCATCAACAGCATCAGCGCCTTCAATTAAGTATGAAGCGAGTCTGGGATACTCGTTTAGTTTTATTACAAGAAAAACATCGTTGTTAATTTTCTTTTCAATTTCAATTTTGATATCAGGTGTAAAAAGGTTCAATGCCCAAAGACGCTTTATTGCGTTAATAGTTGCATCACCGGGAATGTCGATATTACTGCCTACTTTAAGTCCGCTATTTGCAATAATAGTATTCGCATCTGCGGTTTTGTTTCCTTCCACTCGGATACCTAAAATTTTATACCTCGCTCTAACATTTTGTGAATAAATTTGAGTTGAGGCAATTAATATTAAAAATAATATAAATTTAAACTGTTTGTTCGGAAAGTTTTTTAGCATTCTTTGTTTTTTTGGGGTTATTGAGTAATTGTTCACTGACTAATCCAAATCTTCTTTCTCTACTTTGAAAATCATTTATTGCATCAATAAAATCAGCACAACCGAAGTTGGGCCACAATAAATCTGTAACATACATTTCTGAATAAGCAATTTGCCATAATAAAAAATTACTTATTCTATATTCACCGCCGCTTCGTATAACTAAATCAGGGTCAGGCATATTTTTAGTGTACAAATATTTTGAAATTAATTTTTCAGAAATCTCTTCTTGAATAATCCCATTTTTATAATCTTCAGCAATATTTTTAACAGCTAATGTTATTTCACTTCTGCCGCTATAACTCAGTGCTAAATTGAGAACCATTTTTTGATTATTCTTTGTTTTCAATTCTGCGTCTAATAATTCTTTTTGAACACCATCCGGCAAATTACTAATATCGCCGATACAGGTAAGTCGCACATTATTGGTATTTAATTCATCAGTTTCATCTCTTAAACTTTTTACAATCAGCCGCATTAAAGTTGAAACTTCGTTTTTAGGTCTGTTCCAATTTTCAGTAGAGAATGTATATAATGTTAAATATTTAATCCCCAGATTAGTAGCAACTTGAACAATTGTTCTAACGGTTTCAATTCCTTTACGATGCCCGGCTGCACGTGGCAGCATACGCTTTTTTGCCCACCTGCCATTCCCATCCATAATTATTGCAACATGCTGTGGGATGTTACCTGCACTTTTACACCGGCTAATATTTTCTAACTCTGATTGAGTTAAATTTTGTTTCAATAGATGACTCAAATATTTTAATATGACTTCACAAAATAAAGGTCAATACAAAAAATGTCAAGAATAGTATTTCACTTCAGCGATTCAGAGTCAAAATTTCTGTAACACAGATTAATAATCTGTGTTACAGAAATATGGCAAATTTAATCGGAAAAATATTTTTTTATATACTCTTAACGTGTTGTTTTTTGTAATCTTAATTTTGACCCCGAATCGCTGTTTCACTTGGTAATTCAATTATAGAAAATTTTATTTTACCCGAAATCTTTTTGTTTGTATTAACCTTTAACGGGACTTATACATTACAAATAAAAATTAGTGTCCGATAATTAAAAAAATAAAATGAATAATTATAGGCAAAAATAATTATCCGACTTCATGAAGGAATAGTTCATTTTGAAAAGATTAAACTTAAATTATTAAATACTGTAAAGATGAAAAATCTATTAGTTGTATTTTGCCGTTGATTTTGATGTGGGAACTAACCTTATGTTTTTTTTCAATTCCGGACTTAGGTTTTGAATAATTAGATTCACTTTGTTTTTTGAACCTTCCGGAATGCCAATAAATAATGTAACATTTTTACGTGTATGTTTTGATTGCCGTGATGCGAGGAATTCAATTTTTTTATAAATGTCAGGGTTGTTTAAGTCATCATTGCTTAGAACTAATCCTATGGCAAATTTATTTTTTTGTTTTCCAACAGCGTCAACCTCATAATTTCCAACCATTGGCGGATTGGGAAGATATGTCCCGTATTTTCTGCTTAAAGTTAAATACCCGTTTTTCCAAAATGATTGAATTACGTTATCAACACCCTGTTCAATATTTTTGTATAACTGTGTCATCATTCAAATTAATTGTAAATTGGTAATATTGGAATAATTGGTGAAAAATGGTGAAACTGTAATACTTTTAAATTATAAATTTTATCATACTCAAATTTTCTAATTTCATTTGAATAATTTAGTTTCCCATAAATTACTTTTTTACCATATTTATCTCGGCTTAAATAATAAGGCTCAATTACCATTTCTTTTAAGCCGTAATTAAATCTAACCTTATTTCTGCTTGATATTGCTGCTGCAAATACATTCGATTTCATAATATCCTCTAAGAGTAACTCCTGTAAACGCCAACTACTTTACCAAGTATCGACAATTTTTCGTTTTTGTTTAGTCGTATAGCCGAGTATTTTTCATTTTCCGGCAAAAGTTCAACCATATTTTTAAGCTTATGTAATCTCTTAACAGTCGCTTCATCGTCAATCATAGCGACTACTATTTCACTATTGTTCGCATCATTTTGGGAATTTACAACTACTATATCATCTTCTAAAATTCCGGCGTTTATCATACTATCGCCCTTAACACGCAAACCAAAAACATCGCCTCCGTGTGAAATTAAACTTGGATCCACTAATATAGAACCGTCAATATTTTCTTCGGCAAGAATTGGAGTACCGGCGGCAACGCGACCAATAATAGGAATAACTGTTTTATCTCGATTATCCACAATTTGAATAGTTCTGCTTGTGTTGTTTTCGTTTAATAAAAATCCTTTTTTTATTAACGCGTCTATATGACGCTTAACTCCAAAAGTGGAAGCAATTCCAAAGTGGCTGCCAATTTCTCTGTAAGTTGGTGGATAACCGTTAAATTCTACAAACTCTTGAATAAAGTCAAAAATTTCTTTTTGTCTATCTGTAATTTCTCTGCTCATAATAGTGTCCCTTTGTTCACTACAAATATAGTGAACTATTGAGCACTATGTCAAGTGGTTTAAAAAATAATTATATTACAGTTATGAAATTACGACAAGAATATATTGATAGAATAAAGAAATTCTTCAACAACAAACCTGTCTTAAAA
>CAZXDS010000125.1:0-10255 GCA_964639525.1 uncultured Melioribacteraceae bacterium
AGTTTATTTTGAGATATGCTGAAAAACAAGAAATGAAAATAATTTCATAAGGACGACCAACATAAAAGATAGTCAGAAAATTGGTCATCCTATTAAATTTATATTATCAAAATTTGGATAATTCATTTTTAAGATAATGAATATTATCAATTTCGGAAGGATCTTGCGCTCGCATCAATGCTAAATAGTAACTTACCCAATCTCCAAAATAAACATTATCCAACAATCTAATTTTAAAATTTTCCAAATCACTACTTATCGTAATAACTTCTGCCCCCGCTTTTTTAATAAGTCGCGAAGTAACATCAATTCTCTTCTTAATTCTATCGGGATAATCGGCATCATCAAATAATAATACTTTAGTATTAAATTGTGATGAATTAAACGATTCCCACCCGATTATTTCGTTATGATTTAATTCCGGAAAAACATTACAATACGCATGCAGTTTTGAGTTTTCGTTAAACTCCCCTTTAAGTCTTAAACCGGCAGCATCGGTAAAGCCGTCAACAGCATAAATTAAAGGGATAAATCCGATTAAGCTTTCCGCAGTTCTAACTGCTTTATTATTTTCTAACGAATATTCTTCGCCTCGTTTTTTGAATAAGTTAATAGCAGTCTCAATAAATTCAGTCTGCTTTGGAATAAGTCCAACGTTTTCAAATATTTTAATTAGAGTAAAAACATTCAGATAAAGGGCAAATCGCGGTTGATATCCTTTTTTTACTTTAACAACATTTAACTTTTTTTCAATCGCAAATTCTTCAATCTTTCCACCGGTAGTTACACAAATAATATAAGTACATTTTTTGTACGCTTCCTGCAAAGCTGCAAAAGTTTCTTCCGTGTTACCGGAATATGACGATATAATTACAAGTGTATTTTCATTAATAAATTTTGGCAGCGAATAATTTCTATTCACGATAATCGGAAGAGGAAAATCCTTTGCAGAGAAGTTTTTAAATAAATCACCGCCAATTGCCGAGCCGCCAAGTCCTGTAATTACAATATTATGAATTTCTTTTAACTCAACTGAAGAAAGATCAATCGAATTATTTTTTACAAATTCAATTTGTTCAAAAGTATTTTTTAAAACATCAAACTGATTTTCAAGATCATTTTTTTTTACTAGTTCTGAAATATTCATTCATTATTCCTCAAAAATTTTTTCAATATTAATATCTATTTTTTCATTTAAAAATTTACTCAGTTCATCTCTTATCTTTTCTTCGGTTTTAAGAGTTAAACATCTATCAGCAAGCTGCTTAGCATCCTCAAAATTAATTGAGCGAATTATTTTTTTAATATTCGGTAAAACTGCAGCGGAAACACTAAGTGAATCCAATCCTAATCCGACAAGAAATGGGACAGCGAGAGGATCTCCCGCCATTTCTCCGCAGATACTCACACTAGCATTTTTCCTTTTGGCATTTTTAACTATAAGAGATAACGTACGTAAAACCGCAGGATGAAACTCCTGGTATAAATCAGAAACAATTTCGTTTGTCCTATCAACGGCAAGTATATATTGAATTAAATCATTTGTTCCTATTGAGAAAAAATCTACTTCCTCCGCAAGGTCCTCGGCAATAATAACAGCAGACGGTACTTCTATCATTATTCCGGTGCAAATATGTTCGTCGAATTCAATATTATCTTTCCTCAGCTCATTTTTACACTCGGCAAGAATTTCTTTGAACTTATACACTTCCTTTATCGAAGTAACCATCGGAACCATTATTTTGATATTTTTTACCGTGGATGCACGCAAGATTGCCTTCAACTGACTCTTGAATAATTTAACATTATCAAGTAAAAATCTAGCACCTCGCCAACCGAGAAATGGATTCGGTTCCTTCACGTCAATAGGCAAAACTTTGTCTCCACCAATATCATAAACACGAATAATAATATTATTCGGGTAAAAGGTTTCAGCTAATTTTTTATAAACTATATATTGTTCCTCTTCTTCCGGAAATCTATCCAAACCTCCAAATATTTGCTCTGTTCTTACAAGCCCGATACCTTCCGCACCATTTTGAATTGTAACATCAACCTCTTCCATTAAATCAAGATTTCCGAGCAGTTTAATTTGCTTGCCGTCTTTTGTAACGGCAGGCAAGTTTTTTATTTTTTTCAGTTCTTCATCGTAACGGAAAAATCGCTCAATTTTATCCTGATAATAAATCCGTTGTTCTTCCGTGGGATTGATTACAACAAGTCCGTGGAAACCGTCCACAATAAGTTCATCGCCTTCAGCAATTGTAACAGTACCGTCATGAACACCAAGCACAGCGGGAATACTTAACGATCGAGCAACAATGGCAGCGTGGGATGTAAGTCCGCCGTAATCGGTAACGTAACCTTTTATTTTTGCTCTTGAAAAAAGAATTGCATCGGCAGGAGTAATGCTTTCAGAGACAACAATCATATTATTGTTAATATGTGAAACCCATTTTTTGTTGCGTATATTTCGAATAATTCTATTCTTAATATCCTCAATATCCTGCGCCCTTTCCTTCATGTAAATTTCCGATGAATTGCTCATCATCAAACGCTGATACTTTGATATTTCGTTATTAACAATATATTCAGCTGATTTTCGCTCAGACTCAATCCTTTTAAGAATTGTTTCTATTAAATATTTGTCATCAAGAATCATTATTTGAGCTTCAAAAATTGCTGCACGTTTAGTACCGAGCTTATCGACTGCTAACCCAAATATTTTATTCAATTCTTTTTTAGATTTTTCAATTGATTCTAGAAAATTGGACTTAACTTCCTCAACGTCCGAAATTTCTTCCGGTGAAACAAATTCCACATCCTTTTCATATTTGTGAGCTTTAGCAATCACTATTCCAGGTGCTGCAGCTACTCCCTTTAATATGTTTTTTCCATCAATCATTATAGCTCGTCAAACCCTCTTTCAAAATAATCTACTATTTTATTTTTGGCTTCCTCTTCGTCAATCCCGTCAAATTTTAATAAAAGTTCCGAACCTTTTTCAGCTGCAAGTGTCATTACACCAATTATGCTCTTGCCATTAATACTGAGTCCGTCTTTATAAATAAAAAAATCAGAATCGTATTTTGCCGCTAATTTTACAATAGTTGCTGCAGGTCTTGTATGCAATCCTGCATTATTTATAATCTTTACAGTAGTTTCAATCATTATATGTTTCTTTCCACAAGTATATCGGTAAGCCAAATCAAACCATTAGCACTATCAACATTCTCAATTTTAAGTAGGTTAGATAAAGCTTTTTTTGAATATTTTTGTATCTCTTTTTTTGCCTTTTCAACAACACCTAATCTAATAAACATTTCTCTATATTTCGATACCTCTCCTTTATTAATACCTTTATTTTTAACAACATTCAGTAAATCTTTTTTATCATCACCTTCAGCTAATTCCATTGCAGTCAAAAATAAAAATGTTTTCTTCCCTTCAATTAAATCACCACCGATTACTTTTCCAAACTTTGCTTCATCCGCCATTAAGTCCAGCAAATCATCATTAAGCTGGAATGCCATCCCAAGATTATGCCCAAACAATTCAAGACTTTTTATTGTATCGACATTATCAGAAACAATTTTCGCGCCCACTAAGCAACACATTTTTAATAAAGCAGCGGTTTTTTTACCAATCATTTCTTTATACTCTTTTATTGTAACATCGTTCCTATTTTCGAATTCCTCATCCAAACTTTGCCCTTCACAAACCTCCCTTATCCCTTTTGTAAATGATTTTATAATACTTATTGGATTGTTCTCAATATCTTTTAATAACATTTCGTATGCAATTGGAACTAAATTATCTCCGGTTAATATTGCCGTATTTAAATCATATTGTTTGTGAAGTGTCTTTCTACCACGCCGTTTTGCAGCATTGTCCATAATATCATCGTGAGCCAATGTAAAGTTATGAATAATTTCTACGGCTGTTGCTGCATTATACACTTGTGAAAATTTCCCTCCGGCTGCAACGGCTGAAAATAATACTAATAAAGGTCGAAGCCTTTTCCCACCGCTTTGCATAATGTAAGCGGAAGGTTCATATAAAGAATTTGGTTTCTTATTTTTAAACAAGAAAGATATTTTTGAATCAATCTTCTTTATCTCTTTATTATAAATTTTTTGATATTCCATTATATTATTTCTTTTATATTAAATATTTTATTGTTTCTTAATTCATTTAGAGTAGAGCAGCCCGTTAAGTACATAACCTTTTTAACATCTTCAAACCAATTATTTACCAACCCGATAACTCCCTTAACATCAGCATCAATCAGTTTTTTCAGTACAATTCTTGCCGATGCAGCTAAATCAGCACCAAGGGCAAATGATTTGGCAATATCAATTCCGTTCATTATCCCGCCGGAAGAAATCAGTGTAAAATCAAATTCTTTTTTTAATTCGGATACAGTTCGCACGCAATATGATGTAGGTAAACCCCAGTTCCAAAAATAACTTTCTCCTGAGTTCCCATTTCTTAACATCTCTACTGCTGACCAACTTGTTCCCCCTGCTCCGGCAACATCAATACCGTTAACGCCAATGTTTAACAATTTTCTTGCGGTATCATAGCTTATCCCGGAACCAACTTCTTTAATAAATATTGGAACTGAAATGTCTTTTACGACCTTATCAATACTTTTTAACAATCCGGAGAAATTAGGCTGTCCCTCCTTCTGAAATAATTCTTGCAAGGGATTTAAGTGAATAACAAAAGCATCAGCTTCTACAGCATCAATTACTTTCTGAATCTGTGACATATTTTTTGCGTGTAATATTTGTGCTGCCCCAAGGTTACTAAGTACAGGAACATTTGGAGCTTTTTTCCTAATTATTTTATATGAGTCAACATTGGATGAATTGTCAAGCATTTCACGCTGGCTGCCAACACCGATTGGAATTTGTAATTCAGCGGCGGCTTCTGCAAGTTTCTCATTAATATTATCGGATTCAATTGTTCCCCCTGTCATACAGGAAATTAAAAAAGGTAATTTTATTGTTTGATTTAAGAACTCATCAGATAAATCAAGTTTAATAATATCCACTTCTGTAATTGCACAATGAACAAAGTCATAATTCTCAAATCCGGTAGACTTTGCGTTGAAAACAGGATTCCCCTCAATGCAAACTTCTAAGTGTTCTTTTTTTCTCTTTGCTATTTTGTTCATTGAAATTTTTAATAATTTGATTTTTTATAATTCAAAATAAGGATAATAGCTATATTTTGCTTTGAAGAGATTCTTCATACTGCCAAATGAAATCAAGAATAACATTAGAAACAGTATTACACTTCTGATAGAATCTCTTTCTGATATTAACATCAACTAATTAGTAGAATATTTCAAAAGAAACTCTTTAATAAACTTATCAATTTTACCATCCATCACACCTTGTGTATCCGAAGTTTCGGTTCCTGTTCTGTGATCCTTTACCATATTGTAAGGATGAAAAACATACGAACGAATTTGACTTCCCCACTCAATTTTCATTTTACTTTTTTCCGTTTCTTCCTTTTCTGCTTCCTGCTTTTCGAGTTCTATTTGATATAATTTTGATTTGAGCAGTTTCATTGCATTTACGCGATTCTGCATTTGTGAACGCTCACTTTGACACGCTGCTACTGTTTTGGTTGGCAAATGCGTTATGCGAACTGCAGTTTCAACCTTATTTACATTCTGCCCGCCTTTTCCCCCTGAACGATAAGTATCAATTCGTAAATCTGCAGGATTAATATTGATTTCAATCGAATCGTCTATCTCAGGAATTACAAACACAGACGCAAATGTTGTATGTCTCTTTTTGTTCGAATCAAATGGCGAAATTCTAACGAGACGATGAACACCGTTTTCGGCTTTTAAATAACCGTAAGCAAACTCACCGGAAATTTTAATAACTACACTTTTAATTCCGGTAACATCACCTTCAAGCAAATCCAGGATAACAGTTTTATAATTATTCTGCTCACAATACCTGAGATACATGCGCATCAGCATCGCAACCCAATCGTAAGCTTCCGTTCCACCGGCACCGGAATGTATTGTTAATATGCAGTCCTTATCATCGTTTTCACCGGACAGCATACTTTTAAACTCAAGATTTGAAATTTCACTTTTTAATTTTTCAATATCATTTTCAATTTCTGCCGTAAGACTTTCATCTAGTTCCATTTCAGCAAGTTCAACAAATTCATTTATTTCGATATATTTTGAATTTACTTTGTCCCAGGCATCAACCCATACTTGTATGGTCTGAATTTGCTGAATAACTTTTTGTGCTTCCTTTTGATTATCCCAAAAATTAGCAGCCTCTGTTAAACTTTTCAGTTCTGTATTTTTTACTTCTTTTTTAGCAAGGTCAAAGATAACCTCGTAATTTGGTTATTTTTTCACTCTGTACTTTTAGTTCTTTCTTATATTCTTCAAACATAAGCTTCCCACCTTTAATTTTATAAATTTATATCTGAGTCCATTCTAAAAAGTAATATTTTGACTAACTCACGACTTCAGTCGTGGGGAAACAGACTAAAAACGAACTTCCCCAAACGGACTTTAGTCCGTTTGAACTTTTTAGAGTGGACTCATATCTAAATATCAAATATTTTAATTAGAAGTACTTTACTCATTCTTCAATTTCTAATTCCATTCTTAACAAGGCACTTGCAACGGTTTTCCCTTGTGCATCGAATTTAAGCGAAACAGTTCCGCCTCCGCCGAGAGTATTGTTCAAGATAAAATTTAATGCTCTTATATTGGGCAATTCATAACGTTCAACACTGCCGAAACAGATTCCTTCAAAATGTTTTTTTACTCTTTCAGCCGTTACGTATTTTTTAATTATTTCATAACCCTTATCATCATACGCAATAATTCCGGCATTTGCAGCATCACCTTTGTCACCGCTTCTGCCGTGTGCAATATCAATTAATCTAATTTTCATTTAACCTCCATAATTTCAACTACCGGTTCAACAAGATTTTTAGGCATTAGAGCAGGCCAGTATGCAACAACATCACTCGGCTTCGGTCTTCCACCTGCAAATCCCGTAACACTCGGCGGACCGGTCAAAATTAAGGGCGCAATTTCACGTCCAAATCTTAAAACGGAATTATAATCGGAAGAACGAACAGCAACGCGCATTGTAACTTCGTTAATGTCATCTTCATCCAACTGTTTTGCCAAAGGACCGTGAGTGGCGTTGTAGCCAATAAATTCGGTTTTTATTTCATCAAATTTCAGATTCAAGTTTTCCAATCGCTTTCTTAAAATTTTATCCGCAGCTTTTGCTTTTGTGATTGCCTGCGGCCAGGAATAAGTTAAGCTGCCTATTGCTGAATAACCATCCTCATACGCACAAGAAACTTTGTACGTATCTGTTTCTTTTGTTCCTTTCATATCGTAAACACGTACGCGATTGTTTCCTAAATCTTCTAATTTTATTGAAGTAAAATCAGCAACGCAATCCGGAGTAATGTATTTTTTAGGATCGCCTATTTCGTAAACAAGCTGTTCTGCAACAGTTTCAAAACTAACTTTTCCGCCCAATGATTCGTGCTTAGTAATAATTACCTCACCATTCGGAAAGGCTTCCGCAATCGGGAAACCAATTTCAGCCATATTTTCAACGGACTGCCAATCGCCCAAAAAATTTCCTCCGGAAGATTGCCCGCCGCATTCGAGAATATGCCCTGCAATAGTTCCTGCAGAAAGCAAATCGTAATCTTCTTTTCCCCAACCAAATTCATATATCATCGGAGCAAGAGTTAAACCTGTATCAGTAGTTCTGCCTGTTATTACAATATCGGCATCTTTTTGTAAAGCTTCAACAATAGGAAATGCACCAAAATAAACATTTGCACTGAGCATTTTTTCTTTTACCGGAATAATAGATTCTCCGGTTTCCATATTGTTTAGTTCGCAGCCGGATTTAATTACTTCGTCCAATCTGTCTTTGATTCCATCACCGAGCACAACGCCAATCTTTAAATTTTTAACATCTAATTTTTTAGCAACCTCAATAATTGCTTCGGCACAAGCAATGGGATTTACACCGCCGCCGTTTGTAATAACTTTAATATTTTTTTCTTTAATAATTGGTAATATTCTTTCCATTAATTCAGGAATATCGCGGGCATAGCCAAAATTAGGGTTTTTGTTCTTTTGTTTTTGCAGAATGGACATTGTAACTTCTGCGAGATAATCCATAACAAGATAATCAACATCTCCTTTTGTAACCTGCTGATAAGGAGCATCGATTAAATCACCCCAAAATCCCTGTCCTGAAGCAATTCTAATTTTTTCTTTCATTTAATAATCCTCTTTATTTGATTACATAAACTAATAAATTTATTCAACATTATTTTTATCGAACATGTTAAATATGCTATTTAATGGAAATAGCGGATATAATTTTCTCACTAATATCATCCCAATCACTTTCTCCATTTACCGCCAACCAATTGATTCTATCGTCCTTGCGAAACCATGTCATTTGTCGTTTGGCAAAATGCCTTGTATTTCTCTTAATCAATTCCACAGCACGCTCCAAAGATATTTGATTATTTAAGTACGAAAAAATTTCTTTGTATCCGACTGTGTTTAAAGAATTTAATTCAGGCAAATATCCCATGCCTAATATATTTTTAACTTCTTCAACCAACCCGGCTTGTATCATTCTATCAACACGAAGATCAATATTGGCATATAACTCTTCCCTATTCCAATTAAGACCAAACTGCACAAAGCTATAATTCTCTTTTCTTTTGTGCTCTTGTTGAATTTGCCAAATAGGTTTGCCTGTAACGTGAAAAACTTCCAAAGCTCTTATTACCCGCTTCCAATTTGAGGGCTGCATTTTTTTCGCACTCTGCTCATCAACTTTTTGCAACATTGAATATATAAATTCATTACCTTTTTCTTTGCACAATTGCATTAAATTATTTCTGTAAGTTGTATCCGTTTCAACCGAGTCAAAAATTCCATCTACAACAGCTCTGATATATAAACCGGAACCGCCGACAACAATTGGCTGTTTATTTTCCTTTAGTAATTTTTTAATAACATTGAGCGCATCTTTTTCAAAGATACTCACATCATATTTTTCATCAGGATTTAGAATACTGATAAAATAATGTTTAACATTTTGAAATTCTGAATTTGAAGGAGAAGCAGTTCCTATATTAAGATACTTAAATATTTGCCGTGAATCGGCGGAAATGACTTCACCGGAAAGTTTTTTTGCCAGTTCTATTCCAAGATTAGTTTTGCCGGAACAAGTAGGACCGACTATTACAATTATCTGTTGTCCCATCCTTCTTTTCCGATAAGTGGAACAAATAAAAAATTTGGATAATCTATTATATCAAATTCTTCTTCAGCCGTTTTGCTAATAACCTTTAATACTTGGTTGCCTTTGCTGCCAACAGGAATAACAAGCCTTCCGCCAATTGCCAATTGTTTTTTAAGTGCTTCAGGAATAACCGGACCGCCTGCTGTAACAATAATTCCATCGTACGGAGCAAATTCAGACCAACCTATTGTGCCGTCGCTGCACCGCATAGCAACACGGCTTCCGAGTTTATCAAACAATTTCAAAGTACGATTATAAATTTGGCTGTTGCGCTCTATTGAAAAAACTCTCGCATCCATTGCCGAAAGAATCGCTGCCTGAAATCCCGAACCTGTACCGATTTCCAAAACTTTATCACCGGATTTAATATTAAGTTCCTGAGTCATGAATGCAACAGTGTAAGGTTGTGAAATTGTCTGATCATACCCAATAGGTAGCGCTGTGTCTTTATATGCGTGATGTTTCATAATATCGGGGACAAAGTTTATTCTGTCAACACGCAAAAAGGCTAAAAGCACTTTCTCATCATGAATCCCTTTCGAGCGAAGTATCTCTACTAAATCTTCTTGGTTTCTGTTTGCCATTACTATTTTCTAATTTAAGATAGGATTTTGAAGCAACAATTAGTTCTATATAACATATTCGTTTATCTTTTCCAACATTGAAATATCCCCGCAACTAATAAGTTACGGAATATTTTATACCGTATCGTTTCTCAACTTATTCAAATTATCCAAATGTTTAATAAGTATTTTGAATTTACCCTTTTTTCAAAAATGGAACTTAATAATTTTTTGAGCATAATCAAACATATGAACTGATAAGCAGCGATTCAGAGCCAAAATTTAATCGGAAAATCAGTCGAAAGCCGGATTCGGTCTTTGCCGAAATATTTT
>CAZXDS010000126.1:0-10129 GCA_964639525.1 uncultured Melioribacteraceae bacterium
TTGTAGAACCGACTTTCTAGTCGGTTTATCTTTCAATGTTTTAAAATATTTAATTCTCTTACTGTTTTCTAAGTTTTCTCTACATTTAATCGGGAACAAACTGTCCACCGGACTCTGTGAGGAAAGTTTGTTCTACAACAACAATTTAATATTGAAAACTGTATTATTTGACTCTGAATCGCTGAATACTCATTATTATGAATTATTATTGTTACTTTTGTAATTCAAATGATAATTTTTAACAAATGAAATATTTTGTAATTCCAATACTGCTGATAAGTTTAACTGCACTGAATTATTTTTCGGAAGACTTTGTATTATCTAATAATTCCTATAATAACGAATTAAACTTAAATAAGACAAATCTAAATTATAACAGAAATAATGAAAACCAAATAAATTCAAAAAACATAACGGTTTATAATTGCGACTTAAAATTTTTACCCGATAGAAATGTAATTGTTGTTGAAAGTAAAATTACTTGGAAAAATAATACCAATTTCCCTGCCAATAATATTTATTTCAATTTTGACAGAAACATGAAAATGGCTGATGCAAATCCCTTATCTAATAAGAAAACTGAAGTACACATTACAGAATTTTCTTGTTCAAAACAATCATCGACATTACTATTTGATAAAACTAAATCAAAAGCAGCAAACGGATATTGGGAAAGAGTTGATTTCAACATTCCGGTTTTGCCGAATGATTCCGTTACCTTTTTTGTGAAATATAAATTGCCTATTTCCGCTTCATTTGATTCTACAAACTATAAAGAAAATAAAAAAGTTTTTATTGATGATCATTGGTATCCGAGAATTCCGATTTTCAAAAACGGGAAGTGGGAAATATTTCCCAAATCAATATTCACAAAGGAGTTCAGGGATTTCGCTGATTTTCATTTGAACATTTCAGCGCCGGTAGATTATAATTTTATTACTTCAGGAAAAATTACCGATAAGAAAAAAAAGAACGGATCACAGCAATTTAAAATTGTTGGAAACAGAGTATCGGATTTTGTAATAATAGTTGCCAATAATTCTAATATATTAGAAAATAAATATCAAATAAAAAATAATATAAATATAGAATTAAGCACATATCTTACCGATAACAGTAAAAATTATTTATCAACAATTGAAAAAGCAGCATATAATTCTTTCAATTATTTAAATAAAAACATTGGCAATTATCCGCACAAAAATTTTAAGATAGTATATTTACCAAAAGCGGTCATGAAGAATAATCCATCATTCTCTAATGTTATTGTAATTAATAATGAAAAGTTGTTTTCAGGGAACTCATACAATCTTGAGGTATTGATAGCAAACAAAATAATTGAGCAGTACTTCCATTTTATTGTCGGAAATAATTCACAGACTGAGGCTTGGCTTTCGGATGGAATTTCAAAATATATTGCCGAAAAAATTAAAACGAAATATTATAAAAAGGATAATGCAATGTTTAAGTTCTTAAAATATATTTCTGTAAACGGGTTGCAATTTATTTCTTACAAGGATATTCCTTTAGTTTATACTTTGGGAGACTATCAAATTTCTCCGGAAACATTAAGTTTGAAAGATTATTATTCGGGTTATATGACAGGCTCAATTTCTGACTCTTCCTATTTGTTTAACGCTAAAAATTCTTATGAACTTAATTCGATACATAAACCGTTTTTGCTGCTTCTTTCATTGGAAAGGATTATCGGGGCGGAAAAAACAAACAGCATTTTAAGAGAATATTATTCCGATTATGGTTTTTCGCATCCGTACGGTGCCGATTTGCTAAAAATTATTGCGGAAAATTCTAATGCCTTAACATCGAATTACGTAAATCAAGTTTATAATGGGTTTGATTATTATGATTTGAAAATTAAGTATTTAAAAAATAATTATGATAATATTTATGAAATTGCCTTAGAAAGCCGTGGGCATTGTACGTTTGAAACCGAAATTTATATCTATAGAAATAATGATACATTAAAGTTCAAATGGAACACAGCGGAAAAGTGGAAGGTAATTCGTTTTGAAAGTGATAAAGAAGTTTTCGCCGCTGAAATTGATCCG
Organism: uncultured Melioribacteraceae bacterium; assembly: GCA_964639525.1. Taxonomy (GTDB): domain Bacteria; phylum Bacteroidota; class Ignavibacteria; order Ignavibacteriales; family Melioribacteraceae; genus CAZXDS01. Next base: position 2,070 of record CAZXDS010000126.1, read on the forward strand.
GCACACAAATTTATATTTGACCCGAATTACTCCAACAACTCATTCACAATAAGCAGAATGAACTGGTCTTCAATTTCTATTTCAATCAGGTGGTTTTTCTGGATTCAAAATGCACTAATGATTCTTGGGAGTGCAGCATGAAATTAAAATTGAAAAACGTTTTATTTATTGGTTCCCGAAAAGTATTTTACAATTGGAAATTGATTTTCCTTTTCTGGGTTACAAATGCAATTTTGGCATTTATTCTTAGTTTGCCGCTGTACCATTTATTGTCCGACCAATTAAGTCATTCGATGATGAGTGATGTTTTAAATTCACATTTCGATTTTCTCTGGCTTGTTCAATTTCAAAATATTTATTCTGTTACATTAAGTGAAATACCGTTTATGATTTATTCCATTGTCGGTGTTTACATTTTGGTTCAGACATTTTATATCGGTGGACTTATATCAATTTTCAATTATCCCCAAAAAAATCATATTTCCGATTTCTTTTACGGCGGTGTAAGATATTGGAAGCGATTTTTCAGTGTCCTGTTATATACGCTTCTTTTTTTTGCAATCCTTTTTATACTGAATGATCTTTTGGGAAGTTTGATTTCGGCAATATTTAACGGTGCTGAAAATAAGATTGTTGATTTTATTATCCGCATTGTACGATATGTAGGGCTGATATTTTTTATTGGAATTATCACGATTATTTCAGATTACGCGAAGGTTTCTATTGCAGTTAAAGATTATTCAAAAGTTTTTAGAAGCATAATTGGTGCAATTAAATTTATTAAGGAAAATTTTATAATTACTTTTTCTATTTTCTTGTTTATTGCCGTGCTTGGTGCTGTTGGAAGTATTTTTTACAATCTATTTGAAATGTTAATTCCACGAACGCCCTATTATTTCTTGGTTCTTGCTTTTGTTCTTCAACAATTGTTGGTTATTTTTCGGCTGTTTATTAGAATGTTTTTCTGTTCAACCGAAGTAATTCTGTACAAGGATTTAAGTACAAAAACAATTAAAGTTACAAAAACAAGCGAAATGGAGGTTTTGTAATATGGCGATATTACCGGTTACGGTTTATGGTGATAGAATTTTACGCGAAAAAACTAAGAAAATTGAATCTGTTGATGACGTATTGATTGCAGATATTCGCAACATGTTTGCAACTATGCGGCATGCTAGCGGAATAGGACTTGCCGGTAATCAAATGGGATTGAGCAAATCACTTTTTATTATTGACTTAAAAGGCGTGGAAGGCTATGAAAACTTTAAACCTATTGTTATGATAAATCCCGAATTACTTGAACTCTCGGAAGAAAATTCTGTTATTGAAGAAGGCTGCTTGAGTTTGCCTAATTTAAGAGCCGATGTTGAAAGACCGAGTATTATAAAAGTTAAATATTTTGACGCGGATGAAAAAGAAATTGTGCTTGAGGCAGATAAATTATTTGCGAGAGTAATTCTTCACGAATATGATCATTTAATCGGGAAAATGATTCCCGACAGAGTTGTTCCAAAAATAAAAAAGAAATTGCAGAAAGAGTTAATGCATATAATGAAACGTGAAGTTGAATGCGATTACGAACTGGCAGAGAGAAAAAGAAAGTGAAAGGAAAATAAGTGAAAATAGTTTTTTTCGGTACACCCGATTTTGCAGTGCCGGCATTAAAAAATATTGTTGAAAGCAAGCACCAAGTTGCTGCGGTAGTAACTGCTCCTGATAAACAGCGGGGGAGAGGAAGAAAAATATCTTTTACGGCAGTAAAACAATTTGCCATTGAAAATAATTTGCCCGTTTTGCAACCAACCGATTTTAATGATGATGATTTTATAAACAGCTTAAAAAAATTTAATGCCGATTTATTTGTAATTGTGGCGTTTAGAATATTGCCGGAAAAAGTTTTTACAATTCCACCGAAGGGTTCTTTTAATCTGCACGGTTCGCTTTTGCCGAGATATCGCGGTGCCGCACCGATTCAATGGGCGTTAATCAACGGCGATAAAGAGACGGGAGTTACAACTTTCTTTCTTAAAAAAAAGGTTGATACGGGGAACTTGATTCTGCAGAAAAAAATAGAAATTAAAGAATCGGATAATCTGGGAACATTACACGATAGAATGAGCATTACCGGTGCCGATTTGGTTTTGGAAACAATTGATTTAATTGAAAAAAATAATGTAAAGGAAATACCGCAAGATAATTCACTTGCCTGCCCCGCACCCAAAATAAACAAAGATATTTGCCGAATAAATTGGCTTGAAAAATCCGCATTGGAAATTCATAATTTGATTAGAGGAGTTTCGCCGTTTCCGGGTGCATTTTTTGAATACGGCAATAAAATTTACAAAGTTTATAAATCAAAATTATTTTCCGAAATTAAACTTGCCCCTGGAGAAATTCATCAGACAAAAAAACAATTATTTATCGGAACAAAAAACGGAACTTTGGAAATATTGGAAATACAACCCGAAGGACGAAAACGAATGAAAACGGATGAATTTTTAAGAGGGTATTCGTTATTGAAAAATTAATATAATTTCATTTGCATTATGTACGGCATATTGGTACATTTACAAGAAAAGGTAAAAGAAATGAGACAATTATCGGTAAATAAATTTCGTGCTAATCTGAAAACTTTTGTTGACCAATCTATTAATGATCACATCCCTCTGCATATCAAGCGAAGAGAAGGAAAAGATTTTGTTGTTTTAAGTGCTGAAGATTATGAAAGAGAAAAGGAAACACTGTACGTTCTTCAAAATTCTTCGTTAATGATGCAAATTAGCGAATCTATGAAATCTTATAAAGCAAATGATGGTTATAAACCTACTGATAAAGAGTTAGATGAGATCAATAATATTTGAGGGAAAAACTTGGACTATTTATGAAAGTATTCGTGAAAAAGACAAAGTCCTTCATAAAAATATTTGTAAAATTATTAAAGAATTACAAAGAGATGATCCTACGAAAGGTCTCGGTAAACCTGAATTGTTAAAACATAATTTGAAAGGACTTTGGTCAAGGAGAATCTCACAAAAAGATAGAATAATTTACAGTTTTGACCAAAAGTACATTTACATTTTTGCTCTGGGCGGTCATTACAATCGCCTCTGATATTAGGATTAAATAATCATGTTAAATTTTAAGGATAATCTTGAACTTACTACAGTCAATCGGTAACACGCCGCTTGTAAAACTCGAAAATATCACTAAAGGAACTAAAGCAAATATTTTTGCAAAAATGGAATTTACAAATCCAGGCGGAAGTATTAAAGACAGAATTGCAAAATATATGATTGAAAAAGCCGAGCAAAGCGGACTGCTTACGCCGGATAAAACGATTATCGAAAACTCATCGGGTAATACTGCAATGGGTCTTGCGATAGTTGCACGGCAAAAAGGATACAAATTAAAAATTGTAATCCGCGATACAACAAGCAGAGAAAAAATTGAAATGCTTAAAATTCTCGGTGTTGATGTTATTGCCGTAGATGCTTCAATTCCGCCTGAAATGGAAAATTCATATAATAATCTCGCTAAAAATATGGCGGATAAAGACAGTTCGCTTTTTTACGTTGATCAGCACAATAATCTTGATAATAACGAAGCCTATTATCATTCGCTCGGTCCTGAAATTTGGGAACAGACGGACGGGAATATTGACTATTTTATTGCGGGTGTAGGAACTGGAGGGACTCTTTTCGGAACGGGAAAATACTTAAAAGAAAAAAAACCGAATATTAAAATTATCGGTATTGACCCGATAGGTTCAATATTTTATGACTACTTTAAAACCGGAAAAATAATTAAGCCGGAAAAATACTTGCTTGAAGGAATGGGAGACGAGTTTTTAATTAAAACCGCTACACTTGAATTGATGGACGATATGCTGCAAATATCGGATAAAAAAGCTTTCGGCTGGACACGAAAACTTGCGTTTGAAGAAGGAATTATTGCCGGTGGTTCAAGCGGTGCAAATATTTGGGGTGCTATTCATATAGCAAAATCACTCCCACATTCGGTTAATATTGTTACTGTTTTTCCTGATTCGGGATATAAATATTTAAGTACACTTTACAATGATAAGTGGTTGGAAAGACATAAAATGTTGTAATATTTATTGAAATGCATCTGCAAAATGAAAAGAATCTAGCAATTCGGGGGCAAAATTAAAACTATGTAACATAATGATTTATAACGATGATAAAAAATATTTCGGCAAAGACCGAATCCGGCTTTCGACTGATTTTCCGATTAAATTTGCCATATTTCTGTAACACAGATTATTAATCTGTGTTACAGAAATTTTGACTCTGAATCGCTGAAAGAATCGAGCTAATTTGTTTTTTAGTATTATTTTACTATCTTAGCTAATAAAAAGACTAAGTAGGTGATATATGTATCAGGTTAATATTCATGAAGCGAAAACAAATCTATCGAAATTGATTAAAAAAGTTATTAACGGAGACGAAGTTATTATAGCTAAAGGCAATAAACCATTAGTTAAAATAGTCTGTTTGGAACAACAAAAATATGAACGCAAATTAGGCTCGGCAAAAGGAATAGTAAAAATTGCCGCCGATTTCGATTTGCCTTTAGAAGATTTTGAAGATTACATGTAATGGATTATCTAATTGATACTCATACGTTATTATGGATTGTAACTGATTCACCAAAACTTAGTAAACGAGCAAAAGAGTTGTATTTAGATTCTGAAAACAAAATTGTAATAAGTCTATCTAGTATTTGGGAATTGGCTATTAAATCAAGTATAGGTAAGCTGATTCTTAAAAAATCGCTTGAAAATTTTATTGAGGAACATATTAAGGGTAATAATATTCAAATTTTAAATATTGAATTACCCCACATTTTAAGAATTGAAAAACTTCCATTTTACCACCGAGATCCTTTTGACCGCATGATAATTTCTCAACAAATCGAAAACAACCTTACCATAATTGGAGCTGACAGTATATTTGATAAATATGGCGTGAAACGTATTTGGTGAAATCCTATTTAGTAAATAGGCAAAACCATCTAAATCAATAATCATATGTTTATATAATTGATTTATTAGTTATATTATAACGGAAAATTAAAATAATGAGTTATATTATAATGAAAATTGATAAAACGGATATCAAAATTCTGCAAATTTTGCAAAATAACGGTCGAATTACTAATGCAGAATTGGCAAAACAAGTTCATATTTCACCTCCACCGACTTTAGAACGCGTTAAAAAATTAGAAAAAGCCGGAGTTATTAAAAAATATGTAGCTCTTGTTGAACCTTCAAAAATTGGAATCGAATCATTTTCTTTTATGGAAGTAACACTTAGCAGGCATGGAAAGGAATCAGTAAACAGATTCATAAAGGCAGTTCAGAAAGTTGACGAAGTAATGGAATGTCATCACGTAACCGGAGATGCAGATTTTCTGCTGAAAATTGCAGTCGAAAATATTAATGCCTACGAAAATTTAGTTTTACATAAATTGACTGACTTACCGAACATTCAGCATTTGAAAACAACAATGGTTTTATCGACATTAAAAAATGAAACAGCACTAAATGTAAGAGGTGAAAAAAATGAAAGATAAAAAAAAAGATTTTAATGCTTCAAAATATTCTACTGAAACACATTTAATTTACGGAAAAGATGTTTCGGACAAATGGGATTATTCTCATCACGTAACTGCACCAATATCTTCATCCACAACATTTCGACTTGATACTGTTGAACGCGGTGCACTCGGATTTGTAAATTGGGGCGAAAGTTCAAAACACGAAGGCGAACCGCCGATTTATATTTACGACAGACTCGGCGAACCGAATAAAGATATGCTTGAAGAAAACTTGGCTATGATTGAAAAAGGTGAAACGGCGGTTGCTTTTTCAAGTGGAATGGGAGCGATATCCGGAATACTCGGAATACTTACAAAAAGCGGCGATGAAATAATTACGCACAAAACATTATACGGCTGCACAATTTCGTTGCTGAAAAATTGGTATCCGAGATACAACATAACTACGCGACCTGTAAATTTGACAAAACTTGGAAATATTATTCCAATGATAAACGAAAAAACGAAAGTTATTTATTTTGAAACTCCTGCAAATCCGAATCTTGATATAATTGATATTGCAGCACTTCGGAAAATTGTTGATGAAATAAATAAAAATAGAGAAGATAAAATTCAAATAGTTGTTGACAACACATTTTCAACACCTTACTGTCAAAGACCAATTGAAAATGGAGCGGATTTTACAATTCACTCGCTTACAAAAGGAATCGGTGGATTCGGAACTGATATTGGCGGTGTTGTTATCGGAAGAAAAGAATATCGAGACAGATTATTACTTTACAGAAAGGATTTCGGCGGTGTTTTAAGTCCGCGAAATGCTTGGTCAATTTTAACATACGGTTTGCCAACGGTTGCATTGCGGCAAAGTAAATCGATTGCATCTGCACAGAAAATAGCAGAGTATCTTGAAAAACATCCGAAAGTTGAATTTGTAAATTATCCCGGTTTGCCTAACTATAAGTTTTATGAATTGGCGAAAAAGCAAATGGTAGATTTTAACGGTAATTTCGCTCCCGGACATTTGATTTACTTTGTGCTGAAAGCAAACAATGCTGAAGAATCAAAAAGCATCGGTAAAAATTTTATGAATTATATCGCCGATAATGCTTACACAATGACACTTGCTGTCAGTCTCGGGCATACGCGCACACTTGTTGAGCATCCTGCATCAATGACTCATTCAGTTGTGCCGACTGATGAATTGCATAATTACGGGCTTCATGCCGGCGGTGTAAGAATTGCAGTCGGGCTTGAGAATCCTGATGATATAATAATTGATTTAGAAGATTCATTGAAAACAGTTTAAATAGAATTATACTTTTTGTAATTTACCACAGTTATGAAAAAATGATTTAACTAAACAGCGATTCAGAGCTAAATATTCTTTTCAAATTTGTTAACAAAACCGTTAAAACGGTTCTTATATTGGTTAATCAAAAAAAAATAATATTGTAACCGGTTTACCGGTTTATTTTACTTTAGCTGCCTGTAAAAATATTTTATTATTTTTATGTTATCTCTTGTTTTTGATATTCGCCGCGGCGAATTAAATTTGACTCTGAATCGCTGTAACTGTTCGGACAGTAAAATATTATGAAAACTTATATAATAATAACTTGTATGTTATATATTTTAACTATTAATTTGTTGGGGCAAACTAATAGAACGATTCGAAAAAATGATTTGAACACGAAAGTTTATGGTTATGTTATCTCTGAATCAGGAGAATATATTTCAACTGCAAAGGGGCTTTTGTTAATAAATAACACAAAAGATTCAACAGATAAATGGCAAAAATATTATCGTGAGGTTTACGGAGACTCAACAATTATTAATCCGAACACAGTAATCGGTGAACAGAAACAGCAAATGCCCATACAATTTTTGGTTCCGGTTGATATTACTAAACGGACGAATCAAAGTTTCTCATTTTCAAAACAATTATATCTGTATGATTTTATGCAGGTTGATTCGATTGGAAATTACAATTACAAGCCCGGAATAATGAGCATTATTGGAAGTTTGGAAAAGAATAAGGAAGTCGAACTCCCAAAAGCTAAATAATGTATGAAAATAATTATAAGCAAAATTTTATCTGAGCAAGACAATTTAATTTTTGGATTTAGTACAAAAAATGCTTCCGAAACAAAATCTCCATATTATTTCAATATGTCTTATTCAGTCGGTGATGAAAAAATTGATGTCAGCAAAAATCGTGAAAAATATTATTTAGAATTGGGTTTGACAAGTAAAAAGGTTGCTTACCAAAAGCAGATTCACAGCAGCAATTCGGGGACAAAATTAAAACTATGCAAAATACTGATTTATAACGATGATAAAAAATATTTCAGCAAAGACCGAATCCGGCTCTCGACTGATTTTCCAGTTAATTTTTTTTACACTGAAAATTGTAAAACCGACTTTCTAGTCGGTTTATCTTTCAATGTTTTAAAATATTTAATTTTCTTACTGTTTTCTGA
>CAZXDS010000127.1:0-10088 GCA_964639525.1 uncultured Melioribacteraceae bacterium
ATTTGAATTTTAACTTTTCCTGTTTTGTTTTTGGATGTAATAAAAAGTAAATTTTCAAATTTGTCATATCTTGCTTCAACAATATCTCCGTTTTCAATAAATTTAAATTTGAACGGAGTTTTTCTGAAAGGAACTTCTTTACCCAATAAATTAATGGCAATTACTTTTACAATTATACGGTCTGTTGAATTAACTTCAATTTTATTGGGTGTAACATTTGTTTTTATTTCATAAATTGAAAAAAAGAAGTACCAAACAAGAGCAAGTACGAAGAGTAGTGCAGCAATGGCGATTAAAATATAAGTCAAATTTTTATTCATAAAAATTGTAAAACGGATTCCGCCAAAACTGAAGCCGTTTATATTGCTAATGAAAAAAAGTCGGCAGATTGAAATCAATCTGCTTTACTTTCTTGAATATGAAGTCCCGTCTTTTGTATCTTTCAGTTCAATGCCTAGCGCACCTAATTTATCTCTAATTTGATCGGAGAGATTGTAGTTTTTATCAGCTTTAGCTTGCAAACGCAAGTCAATCAATACTTGAATCAGTTCTTTATCCAAGGTACTGTTTGAAGAAGTACTTTTAGTATTAAATTCAATAATCCCAAGAACTTCAACTGCAGTTTTTTGAAGAAATTGTTTTGCACTTTTGTAAAACTCAATTGATAACTTTTCCGAATTTGCAATTACGATATTTATATTTTTAACAAAATCGAAAATAACAGCTATTGCCTGCGAAGTATTAAAATCATCATCCATCGCATTTTCAAATTGGGTGTAATAATGCTTAAAATCAAAGTCCGGTGTTTCACCGTTAGTTTCGGTGTTTTCCAATTCACTAAAAATTACATTGGCAAGATTAAATATTTTTTCCAATCCCTTTTCAGCTGAAGAAAGCAAATCTTTACTAAAAGCAAGCGGACTGCGGTAATGTGTTTGATTAAACAATAAGCGAATTGCAAACGGTGAAAATTCTTTTAAAATATCACGTGCAGTAAAAAAGTTCCCAAGCGATTTCGACATTTTTTCATTCTGCAAATTCAAAAATCCAAAATGGACCCAGTAGTGAACAAACTCATTTGTGCAGCATGCTTCACTTTGTGCAATTTCATTTTCGTGATGCGGAAAAATCAAATCGTTACCGCCCGCATGAATATCAATAGTTTGTCCTAAGTACTTCATGCTCATTGCAGAACATTCCAAATGCCAGCCGGGTCTGCCTTTTCCCCAAGGACTTTCCCAATACGGCTCGTTTTCTTTTGCTTTTTTCCAAAGTGAAAAATCAAGCGGATTATTTTTTATATCATTTATTTCAATTCGTGAACCGGATTCCAATTGCTCGGTATTTTTTCCGCTTAATTTTCCGTAGCCGTCAAATTTTAATACGTTATAAAATACATCACCGTTCTTGTTGTAAGCAAAGCCTTTGGATTCAAGGGTTTTCACCATATCAATCATTTCGGTCATATTTTCAGTGGCTTTCGGATATACATCGGCTTTTTTTACTTTCAATTTTGCAATGTCTTCCATAAATGCGTCAATATATTTTTGCGACAATTTGGTAACGGTAATTCCTGCCTCGTTTGCTTTTCTGATTATCTTATCGTCAACATCAGTAAGGTTCATTACGTATTTTACGTTGTAGCCTTTGTATTCCAAATATCTGCGAATGATATCAGCCATAATAAACGAACGTGCATTCCCAATGTGGAAATAATCGTAAACTGTGGGACCGCAAACATACATTGAAACGTTAGGCGGGTTAACCGGCATGAATTCTTCTTTTTTGTTGTTCAGTGTGTTGTAAATCTGCATCTTTGCTCCAAAAATTAGATTCAAAATATACTAATGCACTTTTGCTTTTACAAAAGGAGTACCTTGGTTTGTATCGCTTTGAATGATTTTAGCGGGATACAATCCCGCTTTACTTTAATTCTTCTTTTACACTCAATTTCGCTGCAATCATTTCCTTGTGCGATAGATTTAAATTATTAACAATTTTCCTTATTAAATAATCTTCGTATGCATGAAATTTTTCGTCAACGAAAATTAGACGCCAAAGATTTAGAAGTATTTGATATTTTTCTTCAGAAGAAAAGTTCTTGTTTATAGTGTCAGTAAATTCATATAAACTAACAGAATCCTTGATTTGTTTTTCTGATAATTTAATCAATTCGTTTACTTCGTCATTTTCAAGATTAAAAATCTGTTTCATAAGTTTAATGATTAATCCTTTTTCTTCTTTAGCAAAGTCATCATCCGCATTAGCTACTTCAATAAACAAGGCGCAAGTTGCAATTTGATTTTTTTTGTCATTGTCAACGGGTTCTTTATTATCCTCAACTATGGCAAACATTTTATTAAAAAAATCTAACATAAATTATTTATCCTTTTATATTTTAATATTAATTGTCAATTATTCGTGTACGTGTATTTCGGGTGGTCTCTCGTATAATATTGTTAAGCTCTTATATAGCTCAGTCAGTTGGTCATTTATTTGTTCCCAAGTAAATCTCCAAGTCCAATTGCCTCCAGGTTTTCCCGGAAAATTCATTCGAGCTTTGGTACCGAGATTCAATATATCCTGCATCGGAATAATTACAAAATTTGCAACGGAAGAATAGGCTGCTCTGATTGCAGCCATACGAATGTCATCGCCTGAATATCCGAGGTAATTTGCCGCCCATTCAAATATTCCGGAACCGTTATCTTTTTCAGTCTCAAAAAATCCGCGAGTTGTATCATTATCATGCGAACCTGTATAAACGACACAATTTTTCACATAGTTATGAGGAAGAAAATTTTTATCGCCATCGGGTCCAAATGCAAATTGAAGAATCTTCATCCCCGGGAATCCAAAATCATCCCGCAGTTTTTCTACTGTCGGCGTAATAACACCAAGGTCTTCAGCAAGAATTGGAACATCGCCCAATTCTTCTTTTATAGAATTAAATAATTTTGCTCCGGGTGCATTTACCCATTTCCCGTTTTCCGCAGTTTCTGCACCTCCGGGAATTTCCCAAAATGCATCAAGTCCGCGAAAGTGATCTATTCGTACAATGTCAACAAGCTCATACATTTTTTTTAATCTTCTTTTCCACCAAGCAAAATTATTCTTTTCCATTTCGTTCCATCTATAAAGGGGATTACCCCACAATTGTCCGGTTGGACTGAAATAATCCGGCGGTACTCCGGCAATTGTTTCTAATTTTCCTTTACTATCAATTGTAAATAAATTTTTGTTTGCCCAAAGATCCGCACTGTCATAAGCAATAAAGATTGGTAAATCTCCGATAATTTTTATTGATTTTTCATTCGCATATTTTTTAACAGCTTTCCACTGTTTATCAAAATAGAATTGTAAAAATTTTTGATAATTTATTTCTTCCGATAATTTTTCTTTCCACAAGTCAATACTTTTGGGGTCTCTGAAAGCAATATCATTTGACCACTTTGTCCATTGGACTCCGCCGTGGAATTCCTTTGCCGCCATGAATAAAGCATAATCATCAAGCCAAAATTTATTTTGCGTGCAAAAATCCGAACAACTTTGTTCCAATAGAAATTCTAAATTATTAAATTTTGAAAAGGCTAATTTTAACAATTTAGTTTTTGCAATAATAACATTTCCATAATCAATTTTAGTACTATCAAATGTTGGATATGAATTGAAATCATCAGCAGTTAACAGACCTTCTTCCACAAGCAATTCAGGGCTAATGAGCATTGGGTTACCCGCAAATGCTGAAAAGCATTGATATGGCGAATCTCCATAACCGGTAGGTCCAAGTGGAAATATTTGCCATAAATTTTGTCCTGATTGAACAAGAAAATCAATAAAGCGAAAAATATTTTTTCCAAAATCACCAATTCCAAATTTTCCGGGTAGAGAAGTCGGGTGAAGGAGTACTCCCGCTGATCTATTATATTGCATTATTACCTCAAAAAGTAATTAAAAATAATGGAGGAAAATTAAATAAAAAAACAAGAGAAATTTAGGAAAAATTTTTACTATATTGAATTATCTTAGCGAGGGAGTAAACATATTGATTAACATTTTTATAATACATTTCATTTATTGATTTAATTAGTTGAAATTGTTAAGTTGCTCTTCACTTCCAGAATTTTATTTCTTTGAAAAATGAAACATTCGGCTGTTGACGAATTAAACATTCGGTTACTAACGAATTCAAATCAGGAAAGATATTTGCAATTTTGCAAATAATTTTTCGGATGTATTTTATTATAAATTTTATATGTAGGAGTTGCTTTCATGAAGATTACCCGACTATTTACTACGGCTAATAAAGAGCCATTAGAATCAGTAGATTTTGAAAAACGTGTATCGGAAATAAAAAATCCTGACGGAACAATTGTTTTTCGTTTGGAAGAAGTTTCCGTTCCCAAAAGCTGGTCGCAGGTTGCTACTGATATTATTGCGCAGAAATATTTTAGAAAAGCCGGAGTTCCCAGATTTACAAAAAAAATCAGGGAAAAGGGTATTCCAGTTTGGCTGCAGCCTTCACTTCCGGATACTGAACTTCTATCAGAACTTCCTGAAAAAGAAAGATTTTCATCCGAAACAGATTCGCGACAAGTTTTTCACCGTCTCGCCGGAACGTGGACATATTGGGGATGGAAGGCTAATTATTTTGATACAGAAGAAGATGCACGCACGTTTTATGATGAAATGATTTTTATGTTGGCAAATCAAATGTCAGCACCTAATAGTCCGCAGTGGTTCAACACAGGTTTACATTGGGCTTACGGAATCAATGGACCTTCACAGGGACATTATTATGTTGATTTTAGAACTGGCAAGTTAACACAATCCGAAGATGCCTATACACACCCGCAACCACATGCTTGTTTTATCCAATCAGTAAGTGATGATTTGGTTAATGAAGGCGGTATAATGGATTTGTGGATTCGTGAAGCGAGATTATTTAAGTACGGTTCCGGAACGGGTTCAAATTTTTCACAAATAAGAGGAAGCGATGAACCATTAAGCGGCGGTGGCAAATCTTCCGGTTTAATGTCGTTTCTTAAAATTGGGGATCGCTCTGCCGGAGCTATTAAATCTGGTGGAACAACACGTAGAGCTGCAAAAATGATTACTATTGATATCGATCATCCCGATATTGAAGAATATGTTAATTGGAAAGTTCACGAAGAACAAAAGGTTGCTGCTTTAGTTGTGGGTTCACGGCTTTGTAATCGGCATTTAAATAATATTATGAAAGCCTGTTATGCAGAGCATCCTGAAAACGACAGGTTTAATAAACAAACAAATATCAGATTGAAAAGGGCTATAAGTGAGGCTCGAAAAGTTAGAATTCCTATGAATTACATAGAAAGAGTTGTACAGCTTGCAAAACTTGGATTTAAGTCAATAGAATTTCCTGAATACGACATCGACTGGAATTCCGAGGCATATGCTACTGTTGCAGGACAAAATTCTAACAATTCTGTTCGAGTAACAAATGATTTTATGTCCGCTGTTGAAAAAGATACGGATTGGAATTTGTATTGGAGAGTAGAATTAGACAAGGCTAAAAAAGAACAGAGAAAACCTAATCCCAGTAAAACTTTAAGAGCAAGAGAATTGTGGGATGATATTGGATATGCTGCATGGAGTTCTGCCGATCCGGGGCTTCAATTCCATTCAACAATTAACGAGTGGCACACTTGTAAGTCAAGTGGAACAATCAATGCCTCAAACCCGTGCAGTGAATATATGTTTCTTGATGATACCGCTTGTAATTTAGCCTCACTGAATTTGGTGAAATTTTATGATGACGAAAAGCAAAAATTTAATATTAAGTCTTTCAGACACGCATCAAGATTATGGACAATTGTTCTTGAAATAAGTGTTATGATGGCTCAATATCCAAGTAAGGAAGTGGCACAAAATAGCTATGATTTTAGAACTCTTGGTTTGGGCTATGCTAATCTGGGCTCTCTCCTTATGAGACAAGGTATTCCTTACAATAGTAAACAAGCATTTGCAATTGCCGGAGCAATTACTGCCATAATGCACATGAAGGCTTATACTACTTCAGCGGAAATGGCAAAGGAACTTGGCACATTTAATAGATATGAAATGAATAAAACAGATATGCTCCAAGTTGTGCATAATCACAAGCGGGTGGCATACAATGTTCCTAAAGAAGAGTATGAGGGTTTGTCAATATTTCCTGTTGGAATTGATCCGCAATTTTGTCCTTCGGATTTACTAAAAGCAGCAAGAGAAGATGCCGATAAAGCTTTTGAACTTGGGAAAAGACACGGTTTTAGAAATGCTCAAGTTACAGTGCTTGCTCCAACCGGGACAATCGGATTAGTAATGGATTGCGATACAACGGGAATAGAACCGGATTTTGCATTGGTGAAATTTAAAAAACTTGCCGGCGGCGGATATTTTAAAATAATTAATCAGTCAATTCCTCCGGCTCTTAAAACTCTTGGCTATAATAATGAGCAAATAACGGAAATAGTTAAATATGCAAAAGGTTCTGGTACTTTGGAAGGATGTCCTGCTATTAATTTTGAAACTCTTATGGAACGGGGATTTACTGAAGAAATTTTAAATAAAATTGAAGAAATGCTCCCCACTGTTTTTGAACTGGGGTTTGCATTTAATAAATATACTATCGGTGAAGAATTTGTTGAAGAAGTGCTAGGGATATCAGATAACTTATTGGGTAAAAGTGAATATAATATTCTACAAGCCTTAGGTTTTACAAAAGATGAAATTGCCAAAGCAAATAATTATGTGTGTGGTACTATGACAATTGAGGGATCGCCATTCTTAAAACAAGAGCATTATGCAGTTTTTGACTGTGCAAATAAATGCGGTAAAAAAGGGAATAGATTTATTGCTCCCGACGGACATATTAATATGATGGCTGCCGCTCAACCGTTTCTTTCCGGCGCAATTTCAAAAACAATTAATTTTACCAATTCGGCTTCAATAGAAGATATTAAAAATGCATATATGAAGTCGTGGAAATTGGGACTAAAAGCCAATGCTCTTTATCGCGACGGCTCAAAGCTTTCGCAGCCTCTAAATTCAGTTTCGGAAGAAGAAGTTGAGGAATTTATAGAACAGAAAGAAGAAAATGACATTGTAAAAATTGCTGAAAAAATCATTCACAGATATATTGCAAAAAGAAGAAGATTACCCGATAGGCGAGGAGGTTATACTCAAAAAGCAAAAATCAGCGGGCAAACTGTTTACATTCGCACCGGTGAATATGATAATGGTCAATTGGGTGAGATTTTTCTGGATATGCACAAAGAGGGCGCTTCATTCCGAAGTTTGATGAACAATTTCGCGATTGCAATTTCCCTCGGTTTACAACATGGTGTTCCCCTTGATGAATTTGTGGATGCTTTTATTTTTACGAAATTTGAACCAAGCGGGATTGTAACCGGAAACGGCAGAATAAAAATGTCAACTTCCGTAATCGATTATATTTTCAGAGAACTTGCAGTCTCTTATTTGGGCAGAAATGATTTAGCTCATGTGAATCCCGATGAGGAAAAGCAGGCGAATAACTATCCTTTACCAAAAGGCAAAGATGATTACGAAAGCGAAGAGGTTGTAAGTGTAAAAACAATAGCCCTTGATGACAGTGTTCATTCAATTGGAAACGGTGGTAAAGGAATGCTTCAAAACATGCCGAGCCAACGTGAAATGGCAAAACAACAGGGGTATACCGGTGATATTTGCCCTGATTGCCAAAGTATGACTATGGTAAGGAATGGAACTTGCTTAAAGTGTAATACATGCGGGGCAACTACAGGTTGTAGCTGATTCTAATTGGTTTCAATTTTTACAAAAAGGGACTCAATAATGAGTCCCTTTTTTTTATTCTAAAATTCAAAAATATTAATAGTCTGATTCCAATAAATTTTTGCATCAAGGTTATTTTTGCAAAATCTTTCCAATCTAAATACATTAACTATGTACTAAAGTTTCGTCGATATTTTTCGATAATGGTGTTCTATTTTGAAATAAGTTTGTTGTAATTCTCATATTGATAAAGATTTCAAATCTTTTAATAAACATATATAATAAAAATTTAGTACAAAATGAGAAAATATTGCAGATTTGCAGTCTCTGCGTTACTTGGCATAGCGATTGATATAGTAAAAGTAGGGCAGATAAAAATTATTCAAAATATTATTGTTCGGGAATATATGTTAACAGATTGTTCGGAATTTTTGTCCATTACTTTTTTTGCAAAAGTAAAGAATGTTTTTTTAAGAAATAAATATCAATTTTATTGCTTAGGAATCCATTCAACATTAAAACTGCAATACAGTAAGCATTTCGTACTACCTGAGAAAGACAATTTATTTATCAACAAAAAATTCATTAATTAAAAAACAATAACTATAACATATCAGTACTTTTTCTAACTGCGGAGCTTAAATGACATTATCGGATTTTTATGATGGGAAAAAAAGTGAGAATGTATCAATAAAAAATAAGACTAAAGAATTAACACTTATTTTAGATATAGTTCAAAAAATTAATAGTTCTTTGAAATTAAACGAAGTATTAAAATCAGTTTTATCGAGTGCTCTGCAAATAACAAACACTTGGCGCGGTTTTATAGTTCTGAAAAATTCAAAAAATAAACTCTCATTTAAAATAGGATTGGATGAGTTTGGTTTGAATTTGTCAGAGTCATCTTTTAGTGTTAGTGATTTAGTTGTTAATGATGTTTTTGTAACCGGAGAAGCAATAATAATTGCAGGAGCCGAAAATGAAGAAGAAAAAAGATATATAAAAGGTAGTAAGATTATACCTGTTCAGACAATTTTTTGTGCACCCTTGATTGTTGAAGATGAAAAGATTGGTGTTCTTTATGTTGATAGCCCGAGACGGCGGGAAATAAAAAAAATTGATATAACTTATACATTTGAAATTCTTACAGAACAAGCAGCAATTGCCATAAACAATGCATTAATTCATGAAAAGTTAGAAAAAGAACACAGAAGAACAGAAAATGCAGAAAAACTTAAAAATGATTTGTTAACACTTGTTTCACACGAATTTAGAAATCCTCTGAACTATATGATTTCTCATACCCAACTTCTTCAAAATACTTTAGGTGGATCTTTGGCTAAAGAAGATATTGAAAGTTTGAAAATAATTAATCGTGGTGGCGAACGTTTACTTCGCTCAATAGAACTCGTTATGAAAACTTCTGAAATTAATTCGGATAGTTATTTAGTTAAAAACGAAAAAATTAATGTAATAAAAGACATTATTATCCCAATTATTGAGCAAAATATAAATCAAGCCGAGAAGAAAGAGATTAAAATTACTCTAAACAATAACTTAAAAAATGGTTCAATTGTTGAATGTGATAAACATTCTTTGGTTATGATATTCGTTCATTTGATTGACAACGCAATAAAGTTTACGAAAGAAGGGGAAGTTAGTATTGATGTTTACACTGAACTTGAGACAGGAAAAATTATAGTTGAAATAAATGATACAGGCATCGGAATATCAAAAGATTACTTACCGTATATTTTTGAACAATTCTCTCAGGAAGAATCAGGCTATACGCGGAGCTACGATGGAATGGGGCTTGGATTGGCACTTGTGAAAAGTTATTGTGATTTGAACGGAATAATAATTTCTGTAGAAAGCGAAAAGAATATTGGCTCTAAGTTCAAAGTAGAATTTAATCAATATTTTTAGCATGTTATTTGTCTTGGTTTGGTGTTCAAAATTAATGTTTAAAATTTAGTTTTATTATAAATAGACATACTTCTCATATTAGAATTATTGCATAAATTTTAATATTAAATTTTTAAAGTAGTTTGCCGCGGCGGAAAACCTTCCTCGCAGAGTTCGATGGACGGTTTGTTTCTTTAGCACATCAACGTATAGAAAATTGTTATTCAAAAACATCAATGAAACATAATAATTAAATAGTTTTCATTTTTAATATCCTTTACTGTAAAATAGGCAGACTGTTCGCAGAACTCTTTGAGGAAAGTCGGCTCTACAAAATTAAAATCAAATAAAATAATGATTTATAACGATGATAAAAAATATTTCGG
>CAZXDS010000128.1:0-9870 GCA_964639525.1 uncultured Melioribacteraceae bacterium
ACGACTGAAGTCGTGGGCTAGTCAAAATATTACTTTTTAGAATGGACTCATAAATAATTTACAATGATATTTGAAATAATGTTATTTTAAAGCTGCTGATTCAATTTTATAGGGAAACTACTATGACTTACATACGTGCTCGCAAACCAAAAGAATTAAAACCGGAAGAACTTAAATGGACATGTGATTTACAATGTTTTGATTTCAAATCTACAACTAATGTGAAACCAATTGATGGTGTAATCGGACAGGAACGAGCAATGAAGGCTCTTAAAATCGGGGTCGATTTAAAAAGTTCCGGATACAATATTTTTATTACAGGCTTATCCGGTACCGGAAAATTTTCAGCTGTTAAAAAATTATTAGAGAATATTCGTCCGGATTGTTCAGATTTAAGAGATTATGCATATGTAAATAATTTTGATGATGAAGATCGTCCTGTATTACTTGTTTTCCCAAAAGGACAAGCCCGTTCATTTAAAAGAGATTTGGCGGCAACAATAAAATTTTTACGTGAGAATATTCCCCATATTTTAGAAGCGGAACCTTTTGCAGCAAAGAAAAATTCTCTTTTAAATAAAACGCGCGCAGTTCAAGAAAAGCTAACCAAACAATTTGAACAAAAATTACAAAAAAATCACTTTACAATCGGACAAGTAAAAATGGGAGAGGTAGTTGCACCCGAAGTCTTTTCGGTGATTAATAATAAGCCCGTTCATGTTCAGCAATTAGAAGAAATGGTTCTCGCAAAAAAAATCACACAAAAAAGGGTGAATACACTAATTGAAAAATATGATAAATTCAAAGAAGAATTTCAGGGCATTTTAAAACAAATTATGCTGATTAGTAAAGAGACGCAGGCTAAAATTTCAGAGATGGAAAAAGCAACGATTAAAGATATTGTTTACTTGGATGTTAATGAATTAAAGAAAAAATATAATGATAAAAAGGTGCGCCGGTTTTTGGATCAAATAGCTCAAGAAATACCTGAGAACATTGAGGTGTTCAAAGGAGCTAAACCTGCTCAGGAACAAACCGAGCAAGGTTATATTATAGATTACTTAAAAGAATACGATGTAAATATTGTGCTCGATAATTCAAACACTACCGAATGCCCGGTAATAGTTGAAACATCACCAACCTACAGTAATATTTTCGGGACGATTGAAAAATTTAGCGATGGAATGGGCGGCTGGCATGCTGATTTTACGCGAATAAAGGCGGGCTCACTTCTTCGTGCAAACGGCGGTTATCTTGTGCTGAATGCAATGGACTCATTTGGCGAAACAGGCGTTTGGAAAACTTTGAAACGAACTTTGCTTTATAATAAATTAGAAATTCAAGACCTTGCAAATCTTTATCAATTTTCTCCGAGTATTCTTCAGCCTGAGCCGATTGAAGTTCAGACAAAAGTAATATTGATTGGAAGCAATTACATCTATTCAATGCTTTCAGGTTACGAAGATGATTTCAATAAAATATTTAAAATTAAAGCAGAGTTTGATTACGAAATGAAACGCACAAATAGTGCGTTGCTTGAATATGCACAAATTTTAAAAAAGCTAATTGATAAAGAAAGTCTTCTTGAATTTGATATTACCGCAATTGGTAAAATTGCAGAATACGGTGCACGGTATGCAGGAGAACAAGCTAAGCTAACAACTCGTTTTGCTTACATTGCCGATTTGGCAAGAGAGGCAAACTTTTGGGCAAAGGATGTCGGTGCCGAAATGGTTAACAGTTTTCACATTACACAAGCATACGAAAGTATGCGGCAACGCCACAGTTTAAGCGAAACGAAGGTTTCCGAAATGATTGAAGACGGAACAATGCTTATTGATACAGAAGGTTCGCGAGTCGGTCAAATTAACGGTCTCGCTGTTTACGGCGGCGGAAAATATTCGTTCGGCAAACCTACTCGGATTACCGCTTCTGTCGGCTTGGGTAACGGAACGATTATCAATGTTGATCGGGAAGCCGGATTAAGCGGGAATACTCACAATAAAGGTGTGCTTATTATCGGCGGATATTTCAGGCAAAATTTCGGAAGAAGATTCCCGCTTTCATTTTCAGCAAGTTTGGTTTTTGAACAAGGCTACGGAATGATTGACGGAGACAGTGCTTCGATTACGGAAATTTCTGCGTTGCTGTCGTGTATTTCCGAAATTCCGATAAAACAAAATTTTGCAATTACAGGTTCTGTTAATCAACGCGGCGACATTCAGCCAATCGGCGGAGTAAATGATAAAATTGAAGGCTATTTCGGTATTTGTAAAGCACGCGGACTCACTGGAAAACATAGCGTAATAATCCCAATTCAGAATAAAAAAGATTTAATGCTGAATGATGAAATTGTTGAAGCGGTTAAAGAAAAGAAATTTCATATTTATGCCGTATCAAAAGTTGAAGAGGCAGTGGAGTTATTAACCGGTGTAAAAGCCGGCAGGTTGCTGAAGAATGGTCATTACGAAGCAAATACTGTTTTCGGTGCTGTGGATAAAGCACTAAGGGAAATGAGATTGAGGGCAAAACCTTTACCGACAAAACCGGTAGAAAAGACAACGGCGAAAAGAACTACAACAAAAAGGAAAAAGTAAAAAATCTTTATGAAAAACGTAAAAACTAAAATACTTGTTACGCTCGGCCCGGCAACGGATTCTGCTGAAAAGTTAAGCGAGCTGATTGATGCAGGAGTTAATGCTTTCCGCTTGAACTTTTCGCATGGAGATGAAGCATATTTCGATAAATTATTCAAAACTCTACACACAGTTTGTAAAGAAAAAAATGTGTTCATCCCGATTATTCAGGATTTACAGGGTCCCAAAATCAGAATCGGTAATCTTGTTCATGACGAAATTGAAATTTTTGACGGTGAGCAAATAATAATTACTACCGAAGAAGTGCTTGGAACAAAAGAAAAAATTTCAACTTCTTACAAGTTACTTGCAGAGGATGCTTCCGTCGGCGATTCAATTTTAATTGACGACGGGCTTTTAAAATTAGAAGTTCTGAAAAAGGAAAACGGATTATTGATTTGTAAAATAATAAACGGCGGAATTTTGCATCCGCATAAAGGAATGAATCTGCCCGGTATGAAATTAAGCACGCCTGCATTGACCGAAAAGGATATTGAAAATCTGGAATTCGCATTAAAGTATAATGTGAATTATGTAGCGCTTTCTTTTGTAAGACATCCCGAAGATATAAAAGAATTGAAAGAGTGGTTAAAACAGCATAACAGCGTAAGACCAATAATAGCAAAAATTGAAAAACCTGAAGCAGTTGATAATTTTGAATCCATACTGAATGAAACAGATGCAGTGATGGTTGCGCGCGGCGATCTCGGCGTTGAGCTTCCTGCTCAACTTGTTCCAATCATTCAAAAAAATATTATCAGAAGATGTAATGCTTTGGGGAAACCTGTTATCACCGCAACGCAGATGCTTGAATCAATGATACACAATCCTGTTCCGACGAGAGCCGAAGCTTCGGATGTTGCCAATGCAGTGCTTGACGGAACTGACGTAGTGATGCTTAGCGGTGAAACTTCTGTTGGCAAATATCCGGTTAAAGCCGTACAGATAATGACTGAAATTCTAAAAACAACGGAAGTCAATACACAATTTACACACAAAATAAATTACGAAGTACCGGGAAACTTAATGGATAATTTGTTCGACTCTACCGGAAAAGCATTTGCTCAAATTGCCGACCAAGTTGCCGCATCACTGATTGTGGTCTTTACGCATTTCGGCAGAAAGGCAAAAGTTGTTGCAAAGTATAGACCGAGTGCACCGATAATTGCTTTTTCGGATAAGCCGGAAATTGTAACGGAAATGAACTTTAGAAGAGGAATTTCAGCGTATTACCTTCCGGATATTAATAATGAAGTTGAAGCCGTTGAAAAAGCTATGAAATTTTTGAAAGAGAATGGTATTGTAAAGAAAAATGAACTTGTAATTTTCACAGCCGGCGAGCCCGTGGACGAATTCAGCAGAAAGGCGTGGATACGTTCAATCTTTGTGAACGAATAGTTAATTTTGTGTCTGAGTCAAATTTCTGAATTAAAGTTTTATGCGAATTAAAAAATTTACATACAATATATTTTTTGATAAAAACATAAATGCCCTGTTCGGCGGACAGTTGATTTCCCAAATGGGAGACAGTATGTTCCTTATCGGTTTGATGTGGCTTGTTCTTGATTTAACCGGCTCAAAAGCAATTATGGGAACAGTGGCAATGATTTCATATCTCCCGATGCTTTTCTTCGGACTGTTTGCCGGTGTGCTTGTCGATACTTTTAACCGTAAAAAAATAATGCTTGCAGCTGATTTGCTGCGGGCATTAATTGTATTAATAATTCCGGTTACTTTTTTCCTGAATGTAATTTCTATTCCGATAATTATTGTTATTGCATTTTTTCTTTCAACTTTAACTTCGGTTTTTAATCCTGCCCGTGATTCAATCATTCCTTTTCTATCGAAAGGGAAAAATTTGTTAAAAGCTAATTCGCTGATACAGGTTTCAAACTATATTGCAATTCTTCTTGGACCCGGACTTGCGGCTGTCTTAATAAGCGTTATCGGTGTTGTGCATCTATTTACAATTGATAGTGTAACATTTCTTCTCTCATTTTTTGCCATCTTGATTATTTCATATTCACCGGCTTCAACTATTAAAAAAAATGATGTTCAAATTATTGCTCCGATGAGAGAAATAATTTCTTACATTCGTACTGATAAAAAAGTGCTTTATTTGTTGATACTAACTGCTATAAACAATTTTTTTATTATGGGTCCGGCAATTGTTGGTATTCCTATTTTTGTAAAGGAAGTTTTGCACAAAGGGGCATCGAGCTACGCTCTTGTAGAATCAAGCTATGGTTTTGGAATGCTGCTCGGAACCGTATTTATAAATTATCTAATCCGATACATGAACATAGGAAAAATATTACTTGTCGGAATGATATTCGACGGAATTACGTATGCGTTTATTTACTTTACACAAAGCATTGAGTTGACGATTGTGCTTATTTCTTTTCACGCAATTGGAATTCCATTTATTGTTGTTGCAAGAACATCGTTAATTCAAAAATGGGTAGTTCGCGAAAAACTCGGGCGTGCGTTCAGCCTTGTAAATATAGCTGTTGTGGGAATGACGGCTTTAACTACGGGAGTTACAGGTATTTTAGCAGAATATATTTCAATACAGGGAATTTTTGCAATATTCGGAATGGCAGGAATGATTTGCGGAATAGCGGGATTTTATTATAAACCGTTGAGAAACGGATAAATAATGCAAATTGGTTTTAGATGCTCAAAACCAATTTGCATTATGGATACTAAAAAAATGTGTTCATTGACTTTATTTTAATAATATCATTTTTTTACTTGATGTAAAATTACCGACTTGTATTTTATAAACATAAATTCCGCTTGGTAGTCCGGTACCGGCGGAAACAGTATTAAATGTGGCTTGGTATTTACCGGCAGACTTAAATGTATTTACAAGTGTTTTAACTTTTTGTCCAAGCATATTATAAACGGCAAGTTTTACAAAACCTGCTTTTGGTATTTGATATTCTATTGTTGTTGTCGGGTTGAATGGGTTTGGATAGTTTTGATTTAATTTATAATTGGTAACAACTATTCCATCTTTTACATCCGTTGAATTTGTGTCTCTAATTGCAATTAAGTTTTGTGTGTTTTCATTCCAAAGCGAGGATTTATGAACCCCAAGATACAACGTTCCGTCTTTGTCTATTGCTCCTGTATTGTCAACTTGATAATCGTTTAGAGGCAATTTCCATTTTAACTCACCTTCACTCGAAATTGCATAGTAGTAACTGCCAATGGTTGATCCCAAGTAAACAGTTCCTTCTTTATCACAAATAAGAGGTTGCCAATAATCATCACCACTAATATTAGGGAATGTATATTTCCATTTAAAATGCCCATTATAATCTATAGCAATTAACGAGGCTTCTATCCCTTGTTGTGTTAATTCATATCCAACTGCATATATATTTCCATCTTTATCAATCGTTGGCATAGAATGGGATCCCATTACAAAATCATTGAAAATCCATTTAACACTTCCATTTGGGAAAAGACAGTACAAATTGTATCCACTATCAAAATATATATTGCCCTCTGAATCAACCAAGGGAGCTTTATCACTTAAAGGAATAGTAAACTTCCATTTAAGAGTGCCATCTAAATTAATCGCATACAAATTATTATAAAACCCTGCAATATAAATAGTTTTACCGTCTGCCGAAAAAACAGGGGATTTCTCTATAAACCCGTCTTCATATTTTACCGACCAATTCAGTGTACCGTTAGATTTAATTGATAATAACGCACCTTCCGGATTATTTACTATATATATATTCCCGTCCAAATCAATATTAGGCATAACTATCTCTTGTATAAAACCGACATTGAGTTTCCACTTCAAAGTCCCGTCTGAATTCATCGCATAAAAATATTGGTCAAGCGAACCAAAATAAATTGTATTGCTCGAATCAATTAATATACCGGATTGAGGCGGACGGTTCCCACCGAGTTTATAATCCCATCTGAACTTCCCATCTTCAGTGTATGAATAAAAATGGTCGGCACTATCCAATTGATAATATGAGCCAAAGTAAAGATTATTCTCTTCTCCGATTACCGGTCCCGAAAATATTCCGTCATTTAAGTCTTTTGCCCATACAATAGTAGGTGTTTGCGGACCCTTATAAGGTGAGCGACCTGTAAATTGAGGGTCGTGTTTTATCATTGGCCAATCTGAGTTCGCAAGTGTTGCCCAAGGTATATCCTGCTGGGTTTGTGCATTTAGTTCTATTGAAAGAAAAATCAATATCAATAAGTAAATAAGATGTTTCATAGTGTTTACCCTTTGGTTATATATTTACATAAATATAAATAGAACCGCATATAAATATATGCGGTTCTTTAACAATTTATTTGAGCAGTAACATTTTCTTCACATCTGTAAAATTACATGCAATAATTTTATAAATATAAATTCCGGAACTCAAATTTTCTGCTCCGCTCGTGGCGGAAAACTCAACTTGGTAATTTCCAGCAGTTTTAAATGTATTTACAAGTGTTGCAACATCTTGACCAAGCATATTATAAACTACAAGTTTTACAAAACCGGATTTTGGTATTTGGTATTCTATTGTAGTACTTGGGTTAAACGGATTTGGGTAATTTTGATTTAATTTATAATTGGCAACAACTATTCCATCTTTTACACCCGTTGAATTTGTGTCTCTAATTGCAATTAAGTTTTGTGTGTTTTCATTCCAAAGCGAGGATTTATGAACCCCAAGATACAACGTTCCGTCTTTGTCTATTGCTCCTGTATTGTCAACTTGATAATCGTTTAGAGGCAATTTCCATTTTAACTCACCTTCACTCGAAATTGCATAGTAGTAACTGCCAATGGTTGATCCCAAGTAAACAGTTCCTTCTTTATCACAAATAAGAGGTTGCCAATAATCATCACCACTAATATTAGGGAATGTATATTTCCATTTAAAATGCCCATTATAATCTATAGCAATTAACGAGGCTTCTATCCCTTGTTGTGTTAATTCATATCCAACTGCATATATATTTCCATCTTTATCAATCGTTGGCATAGAATGGGATCCCATTACAAAATCATTGAAAATCCATTTAACACTTCCATTTGGGAAAAGACAGTACAAATTGTATCCACTATCAAAATATATATTGCCCTCTGAATCAACCAAGGGAGCTTTATCACTTAAAGGAATAGTAAACTTCCATTTAAGAGTGCCATCTAAATTAATCGCATACAAATTATTATAAAACCCTGCAATATAAATAGTTTTACCGTCTGCCGAAAAAACAGGGGATTTCTCTATAAACCCGTCTTCATATTTTACCGACCAATTCAGTGTACCGTTAGATTTAATTGATAATAACGCACCTTCCGGATTATTTACTATATATATATTCCCGTCCAAATCAATATTAGGCATAACTATCTCTTGTATAAAACCGACATTGAGTTTCCACTTCAAAGTCCCGTCTGAATTCATCGCATAAAAATATTGGTCAAGCGAACCAAAATAAATTGTATTGCTCGAATCAATTAATATACCGGATTGAGGCGGACGGTTCCCACCGAGTTTATAATCCCATCTGAACTTCCCATCTTCAGTGTATGAATAAAAATGGTCGGCACTATCCAATTGATAATATGAGCCAAAGTAAAGATTATTCTCTTCTCCGATTACCGGTCCCGAAAATATTCCGTCATTTAAGTCTTTTGCCCATACAATAGTAGGTGTTTGCGGACCCTTATAAGGTGAGCGACCTGTAAATTGAGGGTCGTGTTTTATCATTGGCCAATCTGAGTTCGCAAGTGTTGCCCAAGGTATATCCTGCTGGGTTTGTGCATTTAGTTCTATTGAAAGAAAAATCAATATCAATAAGTAAATAAGATGTTTCATAGTGTTTACCCTTTGGTTATATATTTACATAAATATAAATAGAACCGCATATAAATATATGCGGTTCTTTAACAATTTATTTGAGCAGCAACATTTTCTTCACATCTGTAAAATTACCTGCAATAATTTTATAAATATATGTGCCCGTTGATAATTTGGATGCATTAAATTCAATTGAATAATTACCTGCCGTTTTATAACTATTTACTAAATTAGCCACTTCCTTTCCAAGCATATTGTAAACTTTAATATTAACAAAACTTTCTTTAGGTAATTGATAATTTATTTGTGTTGTAGGGTTAAAAGGATTAGGATAATTTTGGCTTAAATCGAAACTCAATATATTTTCGTTTCCATCAGCACCAAGTTTCCATTGTATCCAGCTTGTACCGTTAGCATTAACATTGTTTCCATCTAATGATTGTTGCCCGCCTGATAGCGAGGCAGTTATCCAATATTCTACTTTATCATGCGTAAACCTTGGACTCCCGATTGTAAAATCATCATCTGTCCAATGTGTATTACCGGTAGAGTATTGTGTAGTCATAGTACCGCTTTCGGTAGTTAGTTTTTTGTGTACAAAATAAGTAGAACCGGAAACATGATATTGTGACCAAGATAAATACGGGTTTCCATTTGAATTTGAAAGATTGGTATAAAGTTCCAAACCGGTTGTAACGTGTGTTATTCCATCTACTAAATCCCAAACTGTCTGAGTAGTTCCGCTGATTGTTTGAGTATTATCATTGTTTTTAAACACATTGTTTCCAACATCATACTTAAAATAAACATCCGGAGATTCAGCATAGTTGGAAGTACGCCAGTCCATATAAAACGAATCTTGTACAACACCACTTTCAATTGCACTAATTTTATATAATCCTAATGCCATTATTGGATGAATCCCAGCAATAGGATCATTTATAAGATCAAATTCGGCAATGGTTTGTAGTGGATATTGAGGGTCAGGCACAATAACCACAGCACTATTATAATCTGCGGTCAACTGATAATTTTCATCCCACTTTGCATCTATTGCAGCGGCAACAAAAGTAACATTCCAAGATGAGCCGGTATTAATAAGAGTTATTCTACATTCAGCAGTATGTAAAATATTTTTTTGTGCAAATAATAATACCGGTAAAAATAATAACAATAATAATTTTTTCATTTTAGTTCTCCTTTTATTGAATTATAAGAATTAAATTAATTTGTTCACAAAAAGAGTTTCATGTAAAACCGGAGAAATATTCGTGTGGTGATGAAATACAACTAAAATGTTTGTGTTGGGCAAAATAAGGATTAGAGTTTTCAGAGAAATAGAGAAATAGAGAAATAGAGAAATAGAGAAATAGAGAAATAGAGAAATAGAGAAA
>CAZXDS010000128.1:9970-10077 GCA_964639525.1 uncultured Melioribacteraceae bacterium
TAGAGACAAAAACCATGCCGAAATATTTAAATAAATTTTCATAAGGAATAAATTAAAATTAAATATTTAAGATGATTGAAACTTAAGAAACTAATTTTTTAAAAGCA
>CAZXDS010000129.1:0-10060 GCA_964639525.1 uncultured Melioribacteraceae bacterium
TATATTCAAAATTAAAGCAGTTGACACCGTGGCGAAAAGGTCCCTTTGACTTGTTTGGGAATTTTATAGATGCCGAATGGAAATCAAATTTAAAATGGAACAGATTGGAAAAAGCAATTTCACCATTGGAAAATAAATTTGTATTAGACGTTGGAAGTGGAAACGGTTATTATGGATGGAGAATGCTTGGACATGATGCGAAAATGGTTATTGGTATTGACCCATATTTGTTAAGCGTAATTCAGTTTTTTGTTTTTAAAAATTATCTTCCGCAAAAACCATTTTGGATTTTACCGTTTGGGATTGAAAATCTACCGGATAATATTCGTGCATTCGATACTGTTTTTTCGATGGGGATTTTTTACCATCGGCGTTCACCGTTTGACCATCTAATTAAATTAAAAACATTCTTAAAGGAAGGCGGCGAATTGGTTCTGGAAACATTGGTAATTGACGGAAAAAATGGATATGTACTTGTGCCTCAAAACAGATATGCAAAAATGAGAAACGTGTGGTTTATTCCTTCGGCATTAACACTCGAAAGCTGGCTGAAGAGAAGCGGTTACAAAAACATTCGTTTGATTGATGTAACGCAAACCACCGGCATAGAACAAAGAAAAACTTCGTGGATGAATTACGAATCACTCGATGATTTTTTGGATAAGGGAAGTTCTAATTTAACAATTGAGGGTTATCCGTCACCGAAACGAGCTTTGTTTGTTGCAAATTCGCCATAGTGATTATTTTTTTATTGTCGGAATAAAGTTTATATTTAATGATAATTATCATAATGAAATCTTTTAAATTATATTTTGACTAAGGAGAAAAATTATGAAAAAGAAAACTAAACTTAGTACTGCAAATATTTTAAGACGCACCGCACGTTATCCTTTGCTATTTCTTGCAATTCTTACATTTCTGTTCGCATTACTTTCCGGTTCCGAAGGATTTGGCGGGGGAATAATGGGAATTATCAAAAACAGCCCTAATGCTTTACCATGGGCTCTGCTGCTTTTTGTAATTTACATTGCTTGGAAACGAGAATTATTGGGCGGCATTATTATTACACTAATGGGTTTTGCAATGTTATATTTTTTTAATATTAGAGGACAAAACTTTTTTATGGCTACATTTATACTGACACTGCTGATAATAATATTCGGTTCGTTTTTTATTCTAAGTTGGTATTTGAGGAAGGATGTTTTTTCTAGCGAGAATAATAACAAATGATAAATTCAATAACAGACTTGGTATATTGTTGAATTTTCAAAATTCTTTACAGGTTTTTAAATAATTTTTGCTAACTCTCGCACTTGTTAATTAAACTGCGTTCCATTAAAAACCATTTACGCAATTAAATTTTTCCACATTCAATTGTTCATTGTCAATTATCAATTGCGTTTACCGCCTATGGCGTTGCTACCTTAATAATCTATCACTTAATATTTCTTACATATTTCTTCTTCCACCCAAGATAGATGAACTCTTTACATCAGCATCGTACTGCCAAAGAATATTGCCATTTTTATCAGACGCGTAGCAATGGTTAGTATAATTGCTACTAACAACATCAAAATCATGAACAATAATATCCGGCAGAACTATTCTTTCTTATTTCAAATTATTCTTCATTATTTGTTTACAACAAATAATATTTTGCGATAATTTACAAATCTATTCGTACCGCAAAGCATCAATCGGGTTTAATCGCGAAGCTTTTCGAGCCGGATAAAATCCAAAAAATATTCCTACTCCTCCGGAGAATGCAAATGCCGGAAAAACAACCGTCGTATTTATTACGGCATGCTACGAAGTGTAATTGTTCATCACATACGCTACACCAAATGCTACCGCAATGCCAATCAATCCGCCGAGTAAGTTTAGCACACTAACCTCGTTAAAAATTGTGTTAAAATATCATTTGCTCTCGCTCCGATTGATAACCTAATTCCAATTTCTCTTGTTCTTTCTGTAACTGAAACCAGCATAATATTCATAATTTCAATTCCACCAACAATAAGTGAAACTCCTGCAACCGAACCGAGAAGAAGAGTAAGTACTTTGGATGTTGCCGATGCCGCCTCCGTAATTTCAGCTTGATTGCGAATATTAAAATCATCGTCATCACCTTCTTCAAGTCGATGCGACTCTCGTAAAATTCCGCGCAGTTCTTCTTGGGCTTCTTCAATTTTATCAATAGAAATTGCACTTGCGTACATAAAATGTATATGTCTGCCGCCGGCTAATCTGTACAAAACAGTAGTCGAGGGTGCCAAAACCAAATTGTCATAATTTGAACCGGTTGCACTTTGTCCTTTTGGTTTTAATACGCCAATAATTTTAAAAGGAACATTTCTAATTCGGATTTTTTGTCCAACAGGATCTTCATTCGGGAACAGATTATCGGCAACTTTTGCTCGGGCTTTAACATCGCGTTCGGTAAAAAGCTCTCCTGATTTCAGCACCCAATATCTAATTGTAAGATACATTGGGGAAACACCATAAATGGATATACTCCAATTATGGTTTCCCCCAATTATCTGTCCCCCCGTACGGACTAACGGCAAAATTCCCTTTATCAGCGTTGCTTCTTTTTTAATTTTTTCAACATCGTCCATTGTAAAACGATTGAAACCACATGCTCCTCTGCTTACACCTCCGGAACACAGCCTCAATTGAACCGGAACTTGTAATTATTGTATTAATGTCGCCTCGTTTTATTTCGACAAACGAATAGGATTCTTTGCTCGATTCATTAGTGTTAAAAAAGAAATACCAAGCAGCTACTATAATAACAACAGCAATTACAAAAACGATTATTTTTTTATATTAGGATATTAAGATTATGGTAAAAAATATTAAATACTTGATATTATTTAATTAATTAAAAATTTCTGTTTCCTCGTTTTATTCCATTACCTCTTCGAGAGCCTTTATTGAATCTGCTGCTGCGTTCCGATATTATTTTTTTGTATTCTTTTTTTTGAACTTTGTTTAAAGTTTTAAGAATTTTCAAATCTTTAACTTCAATTATTTTTAACATTACATCTCTTATAGCTGATCTGTCCCCGCTAAAATTACTTCGCTGCGTTTTCATATCATCTTTAAATTCCGTAAGTATTTTGGTTATTTTAACTGTCTGTTCCGCACTAAGATTTAATCGTTCATTTAAGTTTGCTACTTGATTTTCGATGCTGAAATTCCTCTGTGCAAATATTACTGACGACAATAACATTAAAATAATTGCTGCCGTACTTGATAATTTAACTTTCATTATAACACTCCATATTTATTTTTGAAATTTCATTTATGCTGTAGTATTAAAAATTCTTATGACTATCTTTTATTTTATACCCGAAGAATCATTCTCGTGATTCCTGATTCTGTGTTTCCAACGCATATTTTTTCGGTTGCGGTTAAAAGGACGAAACCTCTTTCTAAAAAGTTCTCTTTCCAATTTTTTAACCTGCTTGGGATTTAGCATTTTACTCAATTCAGTGTGCATTGTGTCAAGTTGATTTCTCATATTTGCGTGTAGTTTATCAAATCGTGAACGAAATTCAATCATCAGCTTGTCTAACTTCACAGCTTGAAGTGAATCCGGCTGAACAATTTCATTCACCCTGCTTCTAAAACCTTCAGGCGTAGCCAATTTCTTAAAACTGCTTATTCGCTTATTCACAAATCCGGCACTGATTAACAAACCAATAATAATTCCAATAATTAAGGTGCCGATAATAACAAAAATACTTTTTGTTTTGGGTTTCATAACTACTCCATTGCTAAATCTATTGTTGAATTAAATGCTTCTTCAATCGAAACATTTTGAATTCCCAACGCGCTGTTTACAGAAACTTCTCCTGACGAAATCAAATTAAATGAAAGCAGAAACAAAATTATGATTAATGCCGGAGCTAAAATTTTACGAAATGATAATGCCAATGATTCCGCAAAATTAACAGTCATAAAATTTGCCGATTGACTGCTCAATTCGTTTAACACTCGCGATTCAAAAAATGGTTTAAGTTTTCTTTCGGCGTTTTCGGAAATGAACCCTCTCATTTGCTCATATTCTTGTTTCTCTGTTCTAAAAACTTCCGATTTTTCTACAGACTTTTTAAACTTGTCTTCTTCTTCATTTGTTAGTTTACCGTCGAAATAAACGAATAATAATTTTTTCTCTTTTTTGTTCATTTAATCCTCCATAAAAGGAGTTAATATTGTTTTTAATTTTTCCTGTGCACGAGAAAGTCTTGACAAAACCGTACCGACCGGCAAATTTAATATTTTCGCGGTTTCAGAAGTTGAATATCCGTTTATCAGTCTTAACACAATCACACTTCTGAATTTCGGTTCCAATTTATTTAATCCTATCTGTACAATCTCCTTCTTTTCCAAAGAATGAATTTTAGACCTTTCGACAAAATTATCTTTGCTTTTCTTAAAGACATTTTCCAAATCAAAAAATAAACGTTTCGACCTTTTTTTGATTTCATTCAATGATAAATTAATTGCTATTCGGGTAATATAAGTTCTCAAAGCAGAATCACCTCTAAAATTATTTATTGATTTAAAAAATCGGATGAAAACTTCTTGACAAATATCCTCAGCTTCCTGAGTTTTTCCAATCATACCAAATACCATACCGGCAACAGTGCTTTCAAATCGACGCATAATTTCAGAATAAGCCGCACGTTCACCATTTTTGGCAAATTCCAACAGTTCAATTTCATCAAGCTTAGAATATATTTCAGCACGCAATGTTTTTTCTTTTTCAAATTAGACAACACGAATGGGAATTTCATTCCATTAAACTTTTTAAAATTACAACAATATTTTATTAATTGAATGTATAGAAATTCTAATCAAAATAATTTAATTATTCGGAGCAGAAGGCAATTAGCTGCTTTGAAAGTTTTAATTTTAACACATGTTTGTTTAACCATATTTTAAGATGTTTTTTAGGAGTTCAAATTCTTATCTTTAGCATTAATTTTTCTGACTTTATGTCAGTATTAATGATAAATATTTTTGATTTTATTTGAATTGTAATTATGGAATTAGTCCCTCTTATCAAACAAACTCTAATAGTAGTTACTATTTTATTTATAGTTGCACTTGCCGTTTCTTACGCCGCTTCAAAATTTAAAAAAGAGAAACCAATATCCAAAAAGAAATTATCTCCTAAAAAGAAAATTAGAAATAACATACAAGTAGTAAACAACAGTGGAAACACAGTTAAAAACGTAAAAAAAGAATTGGGTATGAGAAGTAAAGAACCGTCGAAACCAGAAGCAAAGAAAACATCTTCACAAAGTTCAAGAAGACCAACTCAACGCTCAACTTTTAAACCTGAGGACAGGAAACACAAAACAAGGAAGTCTCCGGAACCGAGAATTAAGAAAAGAGTCCAAGTAATTAAAGATTTGGACTATTCAAAAAATAAGATAAACAAAAACGATAGTGGCGGTATTGGATTTAATTAGTTAAACTTGGCTGAAGTACTGATTGATTTGAAGCTATCTTGGTTTTTATTTGCAAACTATTCTTTATCTGTTATTTGCTGTTAAGAAAATATAAACCTTCATAATATTCATCTGAATTATCTAATTTCACCGGAATTAATTCTTCATTTTCTTTCAATACTATTGAACGTAATCCTCTAAACATGTTTTCCGAATAACTATTCCACAACTTTTTATACCTTTCAAAATTTGGCGTAATTTCCTCATCAGGATCAACCAGCAATGTATGTTCTCTATCTAAATGATAGACATAAAATTCACCAACGAAACCCTTTCCCATTTTTTTACTATTAGATTTTTAAAAACTCTGTTACATATTATTATCGAATGGAATTCGGTTGAGTTTAGCGGATATTACGATATTATTTTCTTTACAATTATAAATTATTTTAAAAATTATGAAACCTTTTGAAGATATGCTTCGTCTTACATAATGAATTCAGTTTAGAAACTGAACAAAAACAACAATCATTTCTCAGGGGGAAAAATGAAAAAGTTGAAAATCACATCGCTATTGCTAATTATCCTTTTCGGGTTCGTTTCTATTATACCCGCAAAAACAACTAATACAAGCAAATTTTTCAAAAAATCTAAAATTGAGTCGAACCTTTTAGCAGGTTTGGCCTCTGATAACACCGGTCTCCAAATTAGTTCCGCTTACTTTCTTGGAGAAATTAATTCGGAGAAAGCAATAATACCTTTGATGCGTATGTTGCGTTCAGGAAAAAGTAATGGGGAACGAGCAATGGCGGCTTTGGCATTAATTAAAATTGGTGATGAAAGAGGAGTTTTCATTGTAAAACGTGAAGCTCAATTTAATGCCTCACAGAAAACACGAAAACTTTGTGCACACCTTTATAAATCGTACCTTATGGAAAATTTTTATAAACATGTAAATTCCCGAAGCAATTTGGCAATAACAAAAATTAGTAATTGATTTATCCCAAATCACCCACCAACACAAAAAAGTCCGACACCGTTGAAGCGGAGCCGGACTTTCCTTTAATTTTATTTCAATTTTAGTTTTGGTAAGCGATTAGGTGTCCATGGAGAGTTAATTTTCTCCATCGAATCCTGAAGTTGTTTAATTTCCACTTCACCAATATTTTTCAATTTATTATAAACCGGAGGAAATTCTTCCGTCAAAACTTTGTAAGCTGTTTTTTGATTTCCCGTAATTCCGGCAGTTGAACGCCAATGTGTCCAAATTAAAGTACCGAGTCTGCTGTTTAACGATACTTTTGCGGGTGGAACTTCTTCGGCACTTGCACGGGCAGGCTGACCGTTGAATGCAAAAAGAACATCGTTTAATTCATTATCAATCTTTTCAGCTTGAGAAATTAAATCTGCAGAAGCAGCCGGTGTACTGTATAGTGTTTGTTTAATTAACTGAATATGATGCTTCAATTCCTCGGCATACTTTTGAGTTCCGTAAATAGTCTGTGCCAAATTCATCGACTTTTTCTGGAAGGCAACTAACTCGCCTCTATCCTTTGCCGGCAAACTAGTGTTTTGCAAAACCTTAGCTTCAAATTTTACAGGTCCTGCAATCTGATTAATATTACCGTTTTGATAAAGCGAAACAGAAACAGAATAATTGCCCGGCATTGCAAGCATTCCGGATGATGTTTTTTTAGTCGGACTAAATTTGTTTTTGCTCAAACTAACAGGAGATTGATTTGCATAATGTAAATCCCAAACTACTCTGTGAATTCCTTTTGATGCGGACTTTGTAATTTTTCGAACAGGATTTCCGGCATCGTCAAAAATTGTAAAAATCAAATGAGGAGCCTCTTCTTTTTTTTCCGCTTGTAATTCAGCATAAGTCGGCTGTGGTATTTTCTCCCCTTTTTTGAAAAGTTCCTTTTCCTTTTTTTGTCTTATTTGTTTCTTTGTTTTAGGAACATCTTTTAAGAAATATGTAATTGTTGCACCAAACGGTGCATTTTTTGCGGCAAAATATGTTGAGCCGGTTCCATATCTTCCGCCTTTTTGAATATACATAAGCGCATCTTTAACAGGAAAAACATAGGCATCCTTGTTATAGATTGAATCAGCATAATTTCTCAGCGGTGTGAAATTATCGAGAATGTAAAATCCCCTACCAAAAGTTGCAATTGCCAAATCATTTTCACGTTTTTGAATTGTTATATCTTCAACTGCTACATCCGGTAATCCTGATTTAATTTGAATCCATTTTTTACCTCTGTTCGGGCTGAAGAAAAATCCAAACTCCGTACCAACAAATAATAAATTAGGATTTTTATAATCCTGCTGAATTGTATGAACTGTTCCATTTTCAGGAAGATTATTTGCTATTGATTCCCAAGATTTACCCTTGTCCTTGCTTATTAGAATGTAAGGTTTGAAATCATTTCGCTTTATGTTATCGAACGAAGCGTAAACAATGTTTTCATCAAATTTAGAAGCCATAATATCGCTTACATAAGTATATTTAGGAATACCGGGGAATTCATCATATTTTTTCCAAGTTTTTGCATCTTGAGAAACTTGAATAACACCGTCATCAGTTCCAACATAAAGTAAATTTTCCTTTACGGGAGATTCATCCATTGAAACTGCCATTCCGTATTGTGAAGTTGAAACGTCTTTACGCACGGCATCGTAGCTCCAATATTTCCCCATTACTTTCCAAGTGTTCCTATCTATTTGAGCTGTAATATCACCGCTTATTTCCGTCCAATTATCGCCTCTGTCATCACTTCTAAAAATTTTATTTGCAGCCGTATAAATCCTTGTGTGCGAATGCGGGCTTACAAACAAAGGAGTATTCCAATTCCATTTGTAAGTTTTTTCGCCTAATTTCGGTTCGGGCCGAATATCAATTGCTTCTCCGCTTTTTCTATCGTAACGAACCATATTTCCGTACTGTGCTTCGGCATAAATTATATTCGGTGCAACCGGATCAGTTGCACTCCAAAAACCATCACCGCCGTTTGTAACAAACCAATCAGCATTAACAATACCTGTTCTCCGCAATGTTTGCGAAGGTCCGCCGAAACTGCTGTTATCTTGTGTTCCACCGTAAACGTTGTAGAAAGGATAATCATTATCAACAGCTACTCTGTATAATTGTGTAATAGGCAAATTACTTTTAAACACATAATTTTTTCCGCCGTCAAACGATTCGTAAACACCGCCGTCTCCGCCGATTAAAAAATGATTTGTATCTTCGGTATCAATCCATAAAGCATGGTCGTCAACGTGGCGTTTATTGTTACCGAGAGATTTCCAAGTTTTTCCGCCATCAAGAGTAACTTTTGAAACTGTTTCAAGCGAGTAAACTTTGTTCACATCTTTCGGATCGCAGAAAATTCGATTGAAATATTGTCCGCTCGAAGAATGCGTTCCCATTTTTTCCCACGAAGCTCCGCGATTATTCGAACGAAAAAATCCGTCTTTGCCGTTTGCAGCTTCAACAATTAAATAAAGAACATCAGGGTTAGCCGGAGAAATTGCAATTCCCAGTCCACCCAAATCAACTTTAGGCAAACCTTTCATTATTTTGTTCCAACTTTCTCCGCCGTCTTCAGATTTATAAACTGCCGATTCCGGTCCGCCGCCGATTTTTGTAAAAACATGTCTTCTTTGTTGAAATGCAGTTGCGTACATAATATCAGGATTTCTCGGATCGAAAATCACATCACGTACGCCTGTATTTTCACTAATCTTCAAAACATTTTTCCAAGTTTTTCCGCCGTCAACTGTTTTAAAAATTCCTCTATCGCCTCCGGGTCCCCAAACTGAACCAAGTGCTCCGACAAAAACAACATTAGAATTTCGCGGGTCAATTACAATCGAACCGATTTGTCGCGATATTTTTAATCCCATATTCTTCCACGAAGAACCTCCGTCAACCGATTTGTAAACACCGTTTCCGTAGCCGAGAGCGCGTTGGCTGTTTCGTTCACCGGTTCCGGTCCAAACAACATTGTGATTATTCGGGTCCATTGTTACAATGCCGATTGAATAAGCTCCGTGATGATCAAAAACCGGTTTGAATGTAGTTCCGGCGTTTGTGGTTTTCCAAAGATGCCCGCTTGCCGCAGCAACATAATATTCGCTGTGATTTTTCGGATTCACTGCAAAATCCGCAATTCTGCCCGAAGTAAATGCGGGACCAATACTCCGGAAAGATAATCCCGAAAAATTGGAAGTTGCCCACGGACCTTTTTCTTTTTTCTTATCTTTGCCTTCAGCATTTATTACCGAAGTAATACTGAAAAGAATAACGAAAAGAGACAATAATAATTTTTTCATACGTTCCCCCTTAGGAATTGATTGTTCGTGATTGTTAGTTTGGTTTTTGTTGTAGCTGTGTACTGACATTGTTTAATAAACGTGTACGCTGATTTTCTCTTTATTTTTATCGCAGAATATCTTGAAATCATTTCAGAATTTTTCTTTTTATTTATAGAATTTATCGGCATTCCAATTTTTGGGATTGTTGATAATATATTTTTTTTGAGTTACCCACAAAGATACACTATCTTTAATAAGAAAAACTAATAAAA
>CAZXDS010000130.1:0-10052 GCA_964639525.1 uncultured Melioribacteraceae bacterium
AGTTTGTTCTACAACAAAAATTTAATATTGAAAACTGTATTATTTGACTCTGAATTGCTGACACAAGAGTTATCAGGCAATTGCCTGGCTAATTTTTTATTATATTACATATCTTTATTTTAAATTAAATTAATTGATGCCAAACTCTATTATTAAAATATTACCGGAAAATCTATCAAACAAAATTGCTGCCGGTGAAGTTGTAAACAGACCAGCTTCAGTGGTGAAAGAGCTGTTGGAAAACTCTGTTGATGCCGGCGCAAAAACAATTGACTTATACATAAAACGAGCCGGAAAAGCATTAATTCAAGTGGTTGATGACGGCATTGGAATGACGGAAGAAGATGCACTAATTTGTTTACAACGCCACGCAACAAGCAAAATAACTTCACTGAATGATTTGGAGAATATTAATACTTTCGGATTTAGAGGCGAAGCGTTAAGTGCAATTTCTGCTGTTTCAATTTTGGAAATGAAAACGGAGAGGGAAGGGAATGAATTCGGAACTTTTCTAAGAAAAGCGGAAGATTCTGAAATTACCGTAGAACAAGGCTCATTTTCAAAAGGGACTTCAATTTCAATTAAAAACTTATTTTACAATACTCCTGCAAGACGCAATTTTTTAAAATCTAATGCCACTGAACTAAAACACGTAATTGATTGGTTTAATAACATTGCATTAAGTAATAATAATATAGATTTTAAGTTTTATAATGATGATGAAATAATATTTAATTACCCCGCAGGTAGTCTCGAAGACAGAGTTAAATCCGTAATAGCCGATAATATAACTGATGTTGTAGTTGAAGTGAAGGAATTATCCGATTATGTTAGTGTGGAGGGATTTGCGGCAAAACCGACTTATCTAAAGAAAAGTAAATCGAGCCAGTATCTTTTTGTAAATAAAAGGTTTGTTGTCAGCAAGTCTATAAATCACGCAGTATTTTCCGCTTATGAAAATATCTTAGAAAAAGGTGATTATCCCTTTTTTGTATTGTTCTTAACAATTGATCCATCAAAGATTGACATAAATGTTCATCCGGCAAAGTTAGAAATTAAATTTGACGATGAAAAGGGAATTTATAATTTTATTAATTCAGCTATTAAAAAATCACTCGGAAGTTTTGACCTTGTTCCTTCTATGGCTTTTACTAGTAATGATGCCGGAGATGAAAAGTTAAAATTTATTGATTTTAGGAAAAAAGAAAGAAATGATTTTTCCGATAGACCAAATAGCGGAAATTATTCAAAACCACAAACACCAAAGGGCGGCATTTTTAACGATGAACAAATTGATATGCTTTTTGGCTCGATAAATACGGAAATAAAAGAATCGTTTAAAAATGACACAAGCAGTCATCCGTTTAATGATGAAAGGGAAGTGAGTCCAAAGGAAATTTACCATTCTCAGGCTGAAGAAAATGATGAACGCGATTTTGGAAAAAGTGCACCGTTTTTAGTTTCACTTCATAATAAATATATTCTTACTCAAATTAAAACGGGTTTGATGATAATTGATCAGCACGTTGCACACGAAAGAATTCTTTATGAAAAAGCTCTACAATCTTTTTCCGCTAATATTCCGTTTTCGCAGCAGCTTTTATTTTCACAGACTTTTGAAGTTGATCCGGGAGAATACGGATTATTAAAGGAGTTGGAACCCCACTTAAACAGTCTTGGTTTTGAGCTTAAGTTTTTCAGTAAAAACACAATTGTAATAGACGGTGTTCCTTCCGATGTCAAAATCGGAACAGAAATAGCAACACTGCGAGGAATTCTTGATGAGTATAAAAAGAATAATCGTGAAAAAGGTTTGGAAATATTGGATAATATAGCTAAATCATACAGCTGTAGAACCGCCATTAAAGCCGGTGATAAATTATCTGAAACTGAAATGCGACAGCTTGTTGACAAACTGTTTGCAACATCAATGCCGTACGTTTGTCCGCACGGACGACCGATTGTAATTAAAATTTCTCTTGGTGAATTTGACAGACGTTTTGGAAGAACTTAATAATTAATAATTGATAATTGATAATGGACAATGGATAATTGTAGATTAGGCAATGACAAAATAGATAATTATTATTGAGCCCATTCTAAAAAGTAATATTTTAACTAACCCACGACTTCAGTCGTGGGGAAACGTACTTTAGTCCGTCCGGGGCTTTTTAGAGTGGACTCATTATTTAATTATAAAAAATTTAATACTATTATTTTAATAAATGAAAGATTAATGTTATGAACAAAGAAAAGTTTAATGAAAAAAAAGAAGAATATTTTGCAAAAATAAAAAATGCAAAAACTACGGGAATGAAATTTACAACTGTTTCCGCTGAAAGTATAAATCCACTCTATACACCGGATGATGTTGAGAATATTGATTATATGCGCGATATTAATTTCCCCGGAGAATTTCCTTATACGCGTGGAATTCATCCAACGGGATATAGAGGAAAAGTGTGGACGATGAGACAGTTTGCAGGTTTCGGTTCGCCGGAAGATACTAATGCCAGATTTAAGTATTTACTTAAAAACGGACAAACGGGATTATCAGTTGCTTTCGATTTACCTACATTAATGGGATGGGATTCTGATTCTGAATTTAGTAATGGAGAAGTTGGAATTTGTGGGGTTGCTGTTTCATCTTTGCAGGATATGGAAATTTTGTTTGACGGAATTCCTTTGGACAAAGTTTCCACTTCAATGACAATTAATTCTCCGGCAGCTATGATATTTGCGTTTTATCTTGCGTTTGCAAAAAAGCAAGGTGTTTCTTTCGACAAACTTCGCGGTACACTGCAAAATGATATTCTCAAAGAATATATTGCACAAAAGGAATTTATTTATCCGCCTAAACCTTCAATGCGTATAATTACAGATATGATTGAGTTTACTACAAATGAAGTTCCACAATGGAATCCTGTTTCAGTAAGCGGATATCACATTAGAGAAGCCGGTTCTACGGCAGCACAGGAATTAGCATACACTCTTGCAGATGGTTTTTCCTATATTGAACATTGTTTGGAAAGGGGAATGGACATTGACAGTTTTGCTCCGAGAATTTCTTTTTTCTTTAATTCTCATTTGGACTTCTTTGAAGAGATTGCAAAGTTCAGAGCAGCTCGAAGAATTTATGCTAAACGTTTGAAAGAAAAATACGGTGCGAAAAATCCGCGTTCTTGGTGGTTGCGTTTTCATACTCAAACGGCCGGCTGCACGTTAACGGCACAGCAGCCTGAAAATAATATTGTGCGAACTGCATTCCAAGCTTTAGCAGGAGTACTCGGCGGAACACAATCCTTACATACAAATTCTATGGATGAAACTCTTGCGCTACCGAGCGAAAAAGCCGTAAAAATTGCTTTACGTACGCAGCAATTGCTGGCTTATGAAACCGGTGTTATTAATACTGTTGATCCTCTCGGCGGTTCGTATTTTGTGGAATCATTAACAAATAAAATGGAAGAGCAGGCTGAAAAAATATTCGCGGAAATTGATTCCTTAGGCGGAGTAATTCCTGCAATTGAAACAGGATATTTCCAGCGTGAGATTGCTGACGCTGCGTATCGCTATCAAATTGAGCTTGAGAAAAAGGAAAAATTTATCGTTGGTGTAAATGAATTTATCGAGGAAAATGAAGAAGTTGATATTCCCATTCTAAAGGTTTCACCTGAAGTTGAAAAGCAGCAGAAAGAGCGTCTTATAAAATTGAAACAAACCAGAAATAATACGGCAGTGGATTTGAGTATCAATAAGTTGAGTGATGCTGCAAAGAACGGACAAAATTTAATGCCAATATTAATTGAAGCTGCCGAGAATTATGTAACACTCGAAGAAATGGTTGGCGCGTTGAAAGAAAATTTTGGTATTTATGAAGAGACTGCAGTATTTTAATTATGTTGAGCGAATACTTAAAATTAATTAGAATTAAACATTGGATTAAAAACGGATTTGTTTTTGTCCCCATCCTTTTTTCTAAAAACTTATTTGAAGTAAATGATTTTCTGCATGTGCTTTTTGCATTTATTGTGTTCGGATTTGCTTCCAGTTTGGTTTATGTTTTTAACGATATTACTGATGTTGAAGCAGATAGAAAACATTCTGTAAAGAAACACCGCCCTATTGCAAGCGGAACAATCTCGAAAAGAAACGGTTGGATTGTAATTGCAGTTTTGCTGATAGTCCTTGTTTTAACGGGGCAAACATTTTCTGTAGAGTTTAACTTAATTGTGCTGTCCTACATTATTTTAAATCTATTTTATTCCTTATACTTAAAACAAATTGTATTGGTTGATTTGTTTTGTATTGCAGCAGGTTTTATGCTTCGTGTACTTGCCGGAGCTTATGCTATTCACGTAGAGGTTTCAAGTTGGCTGATTTTAACAACACTTTTTATTTCTTTATTTCTGGCTATTATAAAACGCCGTTCCGAGCTTACTGCTCAATCAAACGATTTGAAAACTCGCACCGTTTTAGAAAATTATTCTACGGCATACATTGACCAAATTTCATCTATAACTGCAGCGGGTGTTATTATCTGCTATGCTTTGTATTCTGTATCGGCAAAAGTTTTAACTAATTTTCACTCCGACTATTTCGTATATACAACAATATTTGTAATTTACGGAATATTCAGATATTTATTTTTGGCGATGCATCAAGATAAAGGCGAAGATGCTTCTGAAATTATCCTGAAAGATTTTCCTACTTTGATTAACATTGTATTGTATTTTTTAACTGTAATTCTTATAATTTATTATTAAATAAAAAAAGAAAATGAAAATAAAAGCGATAATCCCCTTATTTATCTTTAGTGTTTTGCTGCTTAGTTGTTCAGGTGAGAAACGAACAGTAAGGAAAAAAAGTCAGGAAAATGAATTTCCTGCTGGAAACATAAAAGCCTCAATGGTTAATCTTGATATTTCCAAATTATATCCTTGGCTTAATTTAATGCCGGGAAATGCAAAAAGAACTTTTAACATAACAGGTGATATTACAGTTCTTCCCGGGGCAAGTTATGATTATCAATCTCTTAAATTGAAGCGGATTAAAATTTATCAAAACGGAGCATTTGTATATTTGATAAAGCCCACTACTCGCCAAACCGGCTCCGGTAAAAAGGGCGATTTGAAATCAATACTTTTTTCAACAATCAAGGGTTTGGAAATTATTCCTTTTTATAAAATTAATGCAAACATTACGGTCGAATTTATTTTTGATAATAACGGGAAAACACTAAGCTACACTGTTCCGGATATTAAAGTTGAAAAGTCATACTAATGGGTTATGATATTGGAATATTAATTGCTTTGCTTATCTTTAGCGGTTTCTTTTCTTCATCCGAAATTGCGTTTATTGTATCGAATAAAATCAAATTGGAAATAAGATCCCGCCAAAATAAAATTGCAGAAAAAAGTGCTATGTACTATGTTAAAAATCCGCAAATATTTTTTTCAACAACTCTTATCTCAAACAATATAGTCAACATTACTTTTGCTTCGCTTTCCACTGTGTTACTATCCAATTATTATCAATTGGATAGTTGGCTGATTTTAATAATATCAACTTTTTTACTGTTTATGTTCGGAGAACTTTTACCCAAATATATTTCGCGAGAGTATGCAGACAGAATGGTGTTGGTTACTTCTTTGCCGTTAAGAATCATGACTTTTTTACTTTATCCTTTTGTAAAAATAACATCATCGCTTTCAGGCATGTTGTTAAAGTCAGATATTGCAGCGGCTGAAGAAAAACAGATAATGGATAAGGAAGATTTACAGACTTTAATAGATGAAAGCTCTGCTGCAGGAAATGTTACCGATGATGATTCTGACGTTATTACAAAAATATTAGATTTGAGTAATCAAAAAATTTATGAAACCATGACACCGCGTACAGAAATTATAGGTGTTGACAGTGAGGCAAATATTGATGATGTCATAAATACATTTATTGAATCCGGTTTTTCTAAACTTCCGGTTTATGAAGATAATCTTGATAATATTTTGGGTGTTGTACTTGCTTATGATATGTTCAAACGTCCCGAGAACTTAAGTTCGGTTACGAGAGAAATTATTTTTGTGCCTGAGACTAAAAAAAGTTTGGAGATGCTGAACGAATTTCTTGAAAAGAGAGTTTCTATCGCGATTGTTATTGATGAATTTGGCGGTACTGCCGGTTTACTTACGACTGAAGATATTATTGAAGAAATGCTCGGGGAAATTCAGGATGAATATGATGAGGACGAAAACGTTTGTAAAAAAATTAATGATTTTACAATTGTTGCAAACGGCAGGGTTGAAATTGATCATTTGAACGAAGAGTGTAATTTGAGTATCCCCGAGGGCGACTATGAAACAATTGCCGGATATGTAACTTCCAATATCGGCAGAATACCTTTAAAGGGAGAAAATATTGAAATCGGGAATTTGAAAATCTCAATACTTCATTCGGATAAGACTAAA
The DNA here is from genome assembly GCA_964639525.1 of uncultured Melioribacteraceae bacterium. Classification (GTDB taxonomy): domain Bacteria; phylum Bacteroidota; class Ignavibacteria; order Ignavibacteriales; family Melioribacteraceae; genus CAZXDS01. The sequence continues at coordinate 6,468 of CAZXDS010000130.1, forward strand.
ATCAATCTGTTAAAAATATTTATTCAAGATTCTTAATAACAAAAAATTTATTATTAAATGGAAATGATTATTGAATAGCGTATCTGCTAAAAAAATAAAAAAAATTAATCTCGACTTCGAAACGTTTGAGACATTGATAGATAGTTATCCTACTGCTGTAATTATTGATGTAAGGACTATTATGGAATTTAATCAAGGACGAATTGCCAATTCAATTTTAATAGATTTTTCCAACTCGGAGTTTTTGCATAAAATTGAACAACTTGATAAAACCAAAAAATATCTCGTTTATTGCCGAAGTGGAAACCGAAGCTATTATGCAATTTTAGAAATGCTGAGAGCCGGATTTGAAGATGTTGCCCATCTTGCTTCCGGTATAATTGGCTGGAAAGGAGAAATTGAATATTGATTGAGAGTCTCAATATTAAAGCTGAACCGCTTATGATTTTTGATGGAAATTGTGGACTTTGTAATCACATTGTGAGAATGTTAGTTCGCGCAGATAAATCCAATAAATTGAAATTTGTCTCAAACAGTTCTGAAAATATTATTAAAATATTTCCAAATAATTATGAAACTCTTTTGCAATGCGATTCCATTATTATCATTGAGGGAAATTGTATTCTGTACAAATCAAAAGCTGTAATATCAATATTAAAATATTTACCATACCCTTGGCAATTATTGCGAGTATTTCAAATTATGCCGTCAATTGTTCTTGATAAAATGTACGATTATATTGCTTTGCGAAGATACAAATGGTTCGGAAAATTGAAATGTGATATTTCTTTTGAATCCGCACAAAAATCAAAATACAGCGATTCGGGGTCAAAATTAAGATTACAAAAAACAACACGTTAAGAGTATATAAAAAAATATTTTTCCGATTAAATTTGCCATATTTCTGTAACACAGATTATTAATCTGTGTTACAGAAATTTTGACTCTGAATCGCTGCAAAATAAACATTTATTGGTACTTAAAAATATTTAATACTATTTTTAAAATTCCATTTTATAAAATTTATACCATTGTTAAAATTTAATCTTTTACATACAGATACAAACTCAAAAGCAAGAACCGGAAGACTTGAAACGGCACACGGGGTTATTGACACTCCAATATTTATGCCGGTTGGAACACAGGGAACTGTTAAAGCTGTTGCGCAAGATAGATTACGCGATGATATTAATGCGGAAATAATTCTCGCAAACACTTATCACCTGTATTTGCGACCCGGGACTGAAATACTGGAAAGTGCCGGCGGACTGCATAAATTTATGAATTGGAAGAGACCAATTCTAACTGATAGCGGTGGCTATCAGGTTTATAGTTTGTCTGATTTAAGAAAATTAAAAAAAGACGGTGTTGAATTTCGTTCACACATTGATGGTTCAAAACATTTTTTTACTCCCGAAAAAGTTGTAAATATTCAGCGGTCAATCGGTTCTGATATTGCAATGGTTCTTGATGAATGTACGCCGTATCCGTGTGAATATGATTATGCGAAAAAATCTACAAAATTGACTTCGGATTGGGCAGAATTAAATCGCAAAGCGTTTCATAATTCTAAACCTCTGTATGGACATGAACAATTTCAATTCGGAATTATTCAAGGCAGTGTTTATAAGGATTTACGAGAACTGTCGGCAAAAAAAATTACTTCGCTTGATTTTGATGGTTATGCAATAGGCGGACTTGCTGTTGGAGAGCCTACGAAAGACATGTATGAACTAGTTAATTTTACAACAGATTTTATTTCGGAGGAAAAGCCAAGGTATCTTATGGGTGTTGGGCGACCTGAAAATATACTTGAAGGAATTGCACGCGGTATTGATATGTTTGACTGTGTTATGCCAACGCGCAATGCTCGAAACGCATATCTTTTTACGTACAATGGTTTTGTTACAATTAGAAATGCGAATTATAAAACAGATTTTAACCCGATTGATTCGGCTTGTGATTGCTACACTTGCCGGAATTTTTCACGGGCATACTTACATCATTTGTTTAAGGCAAAAGAAGTGCTTGCCCTTGAGTTGGCAACAATTCATAATTTATCGTTTTATTTAAGATTAGTTCGCGATGCAAGGGAAAAAATTAACGGAAATACATTTATTGATTGGAAAAATGAAATAATTAAAAAAATATCAATTAACATAAAAAACATGACGGAGGATTAAATGAATCTTTTATTGGCAATGGCACCACAAGGAGGATCGGGTGGCGGCGGAAGTATGATGAGCACATTAATAATGTTTGCAGCAATTTTTGCAATATTTTATTTTATGATTATCAGACCGCAGCAGAAAAAATCGAAACAGCGTGAAGCTCTTTTATCAGCCATTAAAAAAGGCGATAAGGTTGTTACAAGCGGCGGATTTCACGGAACAATTTCAGGGATTGATGAAAAAACCGTTCTACTTGATCTGGGAAATAACGTTAAAGTAAAAGTTGAACGTGCTGCAATAGCTTCCGTAAACGGCGGCGAAGTAATAGAAAAGAAAAAATAGAAGATATTTTATTAAGCTATTAGTTTTTGTCTTTTATACCGAACTCTCGAACTATGGGTTCGGTATTTTATTCTAATGTTATTAAAATAAATATATTTGATGAAATGAAAATATTAAATCAAAAAAATAATTTTCTTGGTATTCAAAAAAAACATTCTTCATTTGAAGATTCAAAAATTGTAATACTTCCCGTTCCTTATGAAAAGACAGTGAGCTATGGAAAGGGGACAAAAAATGGACCGAAGAAAATAATTGAGGCTTCCCATTTTGTTGAATTTTATGATGAAGAATTAAGACGGGAATTGTGTTTTCAAGAGGGAATTGTCACACTTCCGTTACTTGCCGTTGAGGAAAAATCTGCAAATAGAGCTTTAACAGTAATTTATAATAGAGTTAAAGAGATGCTGGCAAAAGAAAAGTTTGTTGTTACGCTTGGTGGAGAACATACAGTTTCACAAGCTCCAATTAAGGCTCATTTTGAAAAGTTTAACAACCTTTCCGTTTTACAAATTGATGCACACTCGGATTTACGACAAACTTATGAAGGCACAAAATATTCTCATGCCTGTGTCATGGCAAGAGTAGCCGAGTTCACCACTGATATTCATCAAGTCGGTATTCGTGCCCAAGATGTTTCCGAAGCAAAATTCATTGTTGAAAAAAATATCAATACTTATTACATGAGACAAATACGCTCAGGTAAATATGGAAAAAATTGGCAAAAAAAAGTTGCTGAAAAATTGAATGATAATGTTTACATCACTTTTGATGTGGATGGTTTTGATCCCTCGGTAATTGCTTCAACAGGAACACCTGAACCGGGCGGATTGTTTTGGGATGAAACGATGGACCTGTTAAACATTGTTGGACAAACAAAAAATATTGTGGGTTTTGATGTAGTTGAACTCTCGCCAAAGAGAAATCAGCCCGAATCTGATTTTAATACTGCTAAATTAGTTTATAAAATTTTGAATTATGCTTTTCAAGTTGAATAAATTATTATTAAAATGTGTAACATAAAATATAAACATTAATGAGTCCGGTCTAAAAAGTAATATTTTGGCTAACCCAC